>NZ_JARXXJ010000004.1:0-137719 GCF_029893935.1 Breznakia sp. PFB1-19 | reverse complement strand
TTGGGATGAGATAAAATCAAAACAAAGTAAAAGCCTGATTACTAATGTGTAACCAAGCTATATAGAATTCTTTATTTATTTCGCCTGTCTACTTGACAGGGGGTACATCAGTATGTACAGCTGACTACGGACAAAATTAAAAAAGCACCCGATTAAATTTCGAGTGCTTGATTTTTTTATGGAGCGGGTGATGAGAATCGAACTCACGTAGTCAGCTTGGAAGGCTGAAGTTCTACCATTAAACTACACCCGCATGTATGTCAGCCTTCCAAGAACATAAGACCTATATCTTATAACCATTGAAAAGCGCATACTTAATTTATCATTTTTGAATTAAAAAATCAAGGCCTTTGTTAGACAAAGCACGAACAATTTTTGCTGGTGCATTCGATGTATATGTCAAACCCACTTTCGCAAGTATTTCATTGAAGTTTGTTAGACCATCATGTGCTTGTGTATACTCATATTCAATTTCATAGTCTGTAACATCTCCATAAGTACTGATATCAAAGCAAAGTTCGTAGCCATCTCCCACATACATTGCACGTTTTGTGGTTAATGTAGCAACTAGTTCAAAAGGTCCTTCTAGATGATATTTGTTTAGTACCTTTTGAATTTGCTTGTCATCAAATACGGATGCATCAACGGTATCTACCATTTGTTCGTATTCAATTAAATCGTCTCCCTTAATTTCTTTAAGGGTAAAGAGGTTGGTTCCAGCACTTTCACGAATCCGCATCGCTCCTTTTTGTTTCATGATTTCATAGTTTTTGTTATCATAGTAATAATTCGTTTGCGTGATGAAGTCAATCTCTGGATAATTTGTGATCAACTGATCAAATTGCTCTTTTGTCACTAGAATTTTATATTCTTTTTCGATATGTGTTTTCATAGCTATATCATACCACAGATACTGACTTGCTTCATCAAATGGAATGCACATAACCATATCTTTTTAGAGTGGTTATGGTATGATTAGTATGAACATATAGTACGTAACTGTAGGATGTCATCAAGAAAGGATCTGCTTATGAGAAAATTTTCTGTATTTGTAAAAAATGATGCAAAGTCACAAAATATTAAAACCAAAATAACAGAGCGTTTGCTTGCACACAACTACGGTGTGGATGAAGAGCAACCCGATTTAGTTGTTTGTGTTGGTGGTGATGGAACGATTCTAAGTGCAGTACACCATTATCTTCATCAATTAGAGTCCATTGAGTTTGTGGCAATCCATACAGGTACATTAGGTTTCTTTACGGATTACACAGAAAATGAAGTAGACCGTTGTATCCAAGATATTATTGATGACAATGTTTATGAGGTATTTAGTTCTTATTTATTAGAAGCCAATGTGAATGACTATACGGTATATGCGCTAAATGAAATTCGAGTTGAGAATATTCTACGGACACAAGTATTGGATATTTATATTGATGATGAATTCTTTGAAACGTTTAAAGGTAATGGAATGTGTCTAAGTACACAAGCGGGATCAACAGCATATAACCGTTCTTTGGATGGTGCTGTAATTGATAGTGGGATACGCGTAATGCAGTTAACAGAAATTGCTGGTATTCAAGATAGTAAACATCGTTCCTTACGTGTACCATACTTACTACAAGAAAACCGTAAGGTTACTTTTGTTGGTGATGACTTCACAAATAGCTTCATTTGCTACGACCATAAAAACTTATCTTTAGATAATGTCTCACGCATTGAATGTAAGATGAGCAATAAACGTGTAAAATTCGTACGTTATCGTAAGTACAGTTATTTGGATCGAGTACGTAATTTATATTAGCAACTTCGGTTGCTTTTTATGTTTGTGAAAGAAAATAAAAACTTTACATTTTCGTGAAAGAAAAAAGATGCTTTTCAAGAAAAAAGTTGTTGTATATGTACTATAATATTGGTACGGAAGTCGTAAATGGGAGGCATACATATGATTGAAAATATTCAAAAAAGAGATGGACGAATTATTGCGTTTGTACCTGAAAAGATTACAAGAGCAATTTACTTAGCAGCAAGTGCTGTGGCTAAAGAAGATGGGACAGAAGCAGATTACGAACAAGCAGAACGCTTAACTGATCAAGTAACTGGATACTTGAACAGTGTGTATCACAACACCACACCAACTGTGGAGCAAGTGCAAGATGCAGTTGTGCGCGTATTGATAGAAACAAACCACACAAGAACAAGTGAAGCATACATAATTTATCGTTCTGAACGTAGTCGTATTCGTAACTTACGTACACGCTTAATGAAGTCAATTGAAGAGATTACATATAGTGATGCAGAAGATAGCGATATGAAACGTGACAATGCTAACATCGATGGAAATACAGCCATGGGAACGATGTTGCAATATGGTAGTGCAGTAAGTAAAGAATTCTGTTTATCACAAGTGATTAATCCAAAATATGCAAGGATGCATGAAGCTGGAGATATTCATATTCATGATTTAGATTTTATGAACATGGGAACTTTAACTTGTTGCCAAATTGACTTGGATAAATTATTCCATGGTGGATTTTCAACAGGTCATGGATTCTTACGTGAACCACAAGATATTTCAAGTTATGCAGCATTAGCAGCAATTGCAATTCAAAGTAACCAAAACGATCAACATGGTGGACAAAGTATTCCAGCATTTGATTACTACTTGGCAAAAGGTGTGGCAAAAACATTCAGAAAACGCTACAACCATAACTTACAAATTGCTGTAAAACTATTACTGAATAGTGATAAAGATATTAAAGAAGATTTAGCAAACATTGAAAAGCAAACAGGTAAATTACCAAGTCTGGATATGGATTATGATTATGCAGATGCATTAAAGTCATACTTAAAATCAACATTTGCAATTGATGATGCAATGGTTGAGAAAATTACGACATATACATACAATGAAGCACGTGAAGAAACGGATAAAGCAACTTACCAAGCAATGGAAGGGTTTATCCATAACTTAAACACGATGCATTCAAGAGCTGGTGCACAAGTACCGTTCTCTAGTATTAACTTTGGTACAGATACTTCAATTGAAGGAAGAATCTTGATGAAAAACTTATTGCTTGCACAAGAAGCAGGTTTAGGAAATGGAGAAACACCGATTTTCCCAATTCTCATCTTCAAAGTAAAAGAAGGAGTAAACTATAACCCACAAGATCCTAACTATGATCTATTCCAATTAGCGATTCGTGTAAGTGCAAAACGCTTATTCCCGAACTTTGTCTTTGTGGATGCACCATTTAACCTTCAATACTATGATCCAAATGATTTCAAAAGTGAAATTGCGACAATGGGATGTCGTACCCGTGTTATTAGTAATGTAAATGGAGAAAACACACCAGTAGGTCGTGGAAATAACTCATTTACTACCATCAACTTACCACGTTTAGGAATTAAACATGGAGTGGTTGGTGAAAAAGGATTCTTTGATCGCAGTGCATTCTTCCAAGAACTAGATGAAGAACTTGAAACTGTAATTTCCCAATTATTAGAAAGAGCAATGATTCAAGGAAATAAGAAAGTGAAAAACTTCCCATTCTTAATGGGGCAAGGTGTGTGGATTGATTCTGAGAAATTAGACTGGAATGACACGCTTGAAGAAATGGTAAAACAAGGAACACTTTCGATTGGATTTATCGGACTTGCTGAATGTCTAGTCGCTTTAATTGGTGAACACCATGGAGAAAGTGAAGAAGCACAAGAACTTGGTCTAGAAATCATTGGTTACATGCGCACAAAATGTGATGAAGCATGTAAAAAATATGGACAAAACTTTGGGGTTATTGCGACTCCTGCAGAAGGATTGTCTGGACGTTTCACACGTATTGACCGAAAAAAATATGGAAATATTCGTGGGGTAACAGACCGTGATTACTACACGAACTCAAACCACGTTCCTGTATATTACCCAATTAGTGCACAAGAAAAAATCGCAATTGAAGCTCCATACCATGAACTTACAAATGCAGGACATATTGCCTATGTTGAACTTGATGGAGATCCAGTGAAAAACTTAGCGGCATTTGAACGTGTGGTTCGTCATATGAAAGAAAGTGGTGTTGGATACGGAAGTATTAACCACCCAGTTGACCGTGACACGGTTTGTGGATTCTCTGGTGTAATTGATGGACACATCTGTCCAAAATGTGGACGTGATGAAAGCACAAGTTCGATTAAGTTTGACCGTATTCGTCGTATCACAGGATACTTAGTAGGAACGCTTGATCGTTTCAATGATGGTAAAAAAGCAGAGGAAAAAGATCGCGTTAAGCACAATGTCTAAACAAGCACGACTTGCAGCACCTTTACAATTTGATAGTATCGTAGATGGACCAGGTTTGCGTGTTGTCTTATGGACGCAAGGATGTCCACATAGTTGTCCTGGTTGTCATAATCCAGAAACATGGGATGCTAATGCAGGAGAACTCTATGATATTGATGCACTTATAAAGGCGATTAAAGCAAATCAACTACAAGAGGGACTTACCTTATCAGGAGGCGAACCTTTTGATCAAGCAGATGCACTTATTGATATTGTTAGGCAAGTTAGAAATGAGAACTTCAATGTTTGGGCATATAGTGGGTACACGTATGAACAGTTATTAGCTACTGAAAGCAAGTATGACTTGCTTAAGGAAATCGATGTGCTCGTCGATGGGAAATTTATACAATCGCTATGTGCCTATACATTGTTATACAAAGGTTCAAGTAATCAACGTATTATTGATGTACAAGCATCGCTTAAAGCAAACAAAATTGTTTTATGGAAAGATCCATACATCATCAATATATAAAGAAAATCCAACGGACAAGTTATGAAACTTGTATCGTTGGATTTTTTAATACTTTAGGTGTAACACCAGTAGCACGTAAAATTTGCTTGTCTTTGTCGTAATCAAATTGTAAATACCCACCATGTGCTTCCATGATTTCGTTTGCTAAAACGAAGTCTGGTTGAACATTTGGGTTATCACTCAATTCGGTATCATCTGCACTTAATTCAAAGTTCATAACATACCAGTATTCACTATTTTGATCATGTATACGTAATACTTTTTCTGCGGTGTTACTTGACATGATCTTATCAATACTCATATTTAAGAAAGTAGCTACATTGAAGCAAAGTTCATCCTCGCTAAAGTCGATATCCTTAGGGATATTTAACGAACAATCAAAGGTGATTCCATGTTGTTCACAAACTTCGGATGTTTCAGAAATAATCGAGTCAATCAATAAGTTGTTTGAGTATTGATGATAGTTTGCATCAATAGAGTCATATTGTTCTTGCAGACGTGCAAGTAATTGCTCATGATTCAAATTCTCGCTATTTTCAGTAAGTTCATATAATAACCAGTGATAATCATGTTTAACTTTACGTAAAGAACGAATGTAATCAACATTCTTTTTATAGTGAACTTTTTGTGTATCAATTAAATGCAACAAGCGATTGTTATCTCGTGCACTTTCCATATAGGAAATGTTGTTGTATTGATATAAAAAGATCCAAATATATGTTGAAAATAACAGTAAAGCAATCGTCAAGTGATAGATTGGAATAAAAATATCATTATCATCTACTTGATATATTGCAGTTGAACATAAAAGGATCACTCCATAAATCAATAATAGTGTAGTTAATATTTCTCTAAGTTTCTTATAGTGCGCCATTCGAAAGATATTAAATTTTCGTAAAAGATGATTTACGAATGCATACATAAAGATACTAATAATCGGTGAACTGAAAAACGGAATGGGTTTACTTGCCACATCTCGATAGAAAATTGAGTAGAAAGAAGCACCGGTCACAATAGCATTCAATGAAGAAATGACACATTGGGTAAATACATAAATAAGAACGTACTCTGCGGTAAAAAATAAGCGTCCCCAAAGTGGCGTTTTTAATAATGCGAAAATCAAGATATATACAACAACAAATGAAATAAGTATTTGCACTGGATAGTCAAATTGAAACTCAAAAAATAAAGTTGCTGGATATACAAGTAGGATGGCTGCATAGTAGATAGGTGTACTAACTCGTCTTGGATATACACGCTGCATACAATGAAATGCATATAAGCAGTATATAATCCACATGATTATGACAACACCCTGTTTTTCTAAACTCATACTTTACCTCGTTTGTTTAAGTAATCTGTAAATGCAGCGCGACTATTAGCATAATACGATTTTCCAATTGGGATTTCTTTTCCATTACGCAAAGTAATCATCGTTGGTGAAAATCGGATAATATGTTTCATGTTTACCATAAATGAACGATGGACACGTAAGAAACTATCCATTGGCAAAGACTCTTCTAAATCTTGCATTTTTCCATAAAAATCATCAACTCCGTGTGTGGTATCAATGATGGTAACTCGTCCATTTATTTCAAATGAATAAATATCATTGATATCCACAAAATTATCACTTCCACGCTTTTTATATGTAAATTGTGGTGAACGTGTATTACGTAGTTCAATTGCTTTTAATAATGCATCTTCTAGCTTTCCGCTATAAAATGTATCTTTTGTAATATAATGCAGTGGCATTGTGTCAAATGCTTCAAAGACATGGTCTTTACTTGATGTAATAAAGATGATCTGTGCATCTGAGCCCATGTTCCGTATTTTCTTAGCCAGCTCGATCCCACTCATATCTGGCAAATATACATCCAATAAAAAGATATCGACTTCTTTTAAATGGTCGGCAAGAAAGAACAACAATTCCTCTGCAGTTTTAAATGTCGATAATTGCATCATTACATTATGTTTTCTATCAAATTTTTCCAGAAATTCAATTTCTCTTTCTCTGGTTCTTTGATTGTCCTCACACAAACAAATTTCAATCATAAACTTACTCCCCTTTGATTCTCTACTTTACTTGCTTTCAGTTTACATCCTATTTTATAAATTGACAATTAATTGGAACTGTAAATATTTGTAAATTGTATATGCATTTGTTTCGTCTTATATTGTGATTGTGAAGCAAATCAAGTAAAATAGAACCGATGAAGGAGAATGATAATGAAAGTACTAGTCATTGGAAAAGGTGGAAGAGAACATGCGATTGCAGATGCAGCACATCGTTCACGTCTTGTAGAAGAAGTATTCGTAGCTCCTGGAAGCTATGGAATGCGTGATGTTGCAACACAAGTAGATATTGCACAAGATGATTTTGAATCATTGATTGCATTTGCAAAAGAAAATGAAATTGGATTAACAATTGTAGGTCCTGAAGATGCACTTGCAGCTGGAATTGTAGATGCATTTGAAGCAGCAGGATTGAAGATCTTTGGTCCAAATAAAGCTGCAGCACAAGTGGAAGCAAGTAAAGACTTTGCGAAAAAGTTGATGAAGAAATACAATATTCCAACTGCTGCTTACCAAACATTTACAACTAAAGATGAAGCGGTTGCTTATGTGCACCAACAAGGTGTACCAATTGTGATTAAAGAGGATGGTTTAAAAGCAGGAAAAGGTGTGACGGTTGCCACAACGATGGATATGGCTCTTGAAGCACTCGATATTGCCTTTGATATTCCTGATAACCAAGTGGTTATTGAAGAATGTTTGGAAGGATTTGAGTTCTCACTCATGAGTTTTGTTTGCAATGATATTGTGATTCCGATGGAAATATCGCAAGATCATAAACGTGCATATGATAATGATGAAGGTCCAAATACTGGTGGAATGGGTATTTATTCACCTGTACGTAAAATTACACCTGAGATCGTTGCACAAGCAATGCAAGAAATTATGATTCCAATGGCAAAAGGTATGAAAGAAGAAGGCGTACCGTTTACTGGATTTTTATATGGGGGATTGATGCTAACAGATGATGGCATCAAAACGATTGAATTTAACGCTCGCTTTGGAGACCCTGAAGCGGAAGTTATATTGCCAAGATTACGTAGTGACTTCATTGAAGTAATTACCAATATCATGGATCAAAAAGTGATGGATTTAGAATGGGATGACATGGTAACTCTTGGTGTGGTTATGGCTAGCGAAAACTATCCTGCCTCATCAACAAAAGGAGCTATTATTACTGGACTGGATGAAGTCGAAGGTTTGGTATATCACATGGGTAGTGCATACAAAGATGGAAACTTCGTGACTGATGGTGGTCGTGTATTGATCGTTGTTGGTGTGGGAAGTACACTTGAAGAAGCTTATGATAAAGCGTATGCAGATGTGAAGAAAATCAAATGTGATAAACTATTCTATCGCTCAGATATTGGAAAAAAAGATATGAAAGGAAATGCGTAAATTATGTTAGATCGTTATTCGAAACCGGAAATGCGTGAAATTTGGAGTGAACAAAACAAATTTGATGCATATTTAAAAGTTGAAATATTGGCTTGTGAAGCATGGAGTGAAATGGGAGAAATCCCAAAAGAGGATGTGCAAAAACTTTGGGACAATGCATCATTTGATATTGATCGTATTTATGAGATTGAAAAAGAAACACGTCATGATGTTGTTGCCTTTACACGTGCAGTAAGTGAGACTTTAGGTGAAGAAAAGAAGTGGATTCATTATGGTCTGACTAGTACAGATGTTGTTGATACAGCATATGGGTACTTATACAAACAAGCGAATGCAATTCTTTATAAAGATTTAGGTGAGTTTATGGATGTCTTAAAAGTCCAAGCGCTTCACTATAAAAATACACCAATGATGGGAAGAACGCATGGTGTGCATGCAGAAATCACAAGTTTTGGTTTAAAATTCTTACTTTGGTTTGAAGAAATGAAACGTAACTTTAAACGTTTTGAAGAAGCTGCCAAAGGTGTAGAATGTGGAAAAATTTCTGGTGCGGTAGGAACATTTGCCAATACGCCACCATTTGTCCAAGACTATGTTTGCGACAAGCTAGGAATTGATTCAGCAAAGATTTCAACACAAACACTGCAAAGAGACCGTCATGCAGAATACTTTGCGACGCTTGCTTTAATTGGTAGTAGTTTAGAAAAGATGGCAACAGAGATCCGTCATCTACAACGTACAGAAGTGCGTGAAGCAGAAGAATACTTCCGTAAAGGACAAAAAGGAAGTAGTGCAATGCCACATAAACGTAACCCAATTGGTTCAGAAAACATCGTTGGATGTTCAAGAGTATTACGTGGATATATGTTAAGTGCATATGAAGATGTACCTTTATGGCACGAACGCGATATTTCACACTCAAGTGTGGAACGTATCATTGCACCAGATGCAACAGAATTATTAGATTACATGTTACGTCGTTTTACAAACATCCTTGCTAATTTAACGGTGTTTGAAGATAACATGTTAGAAAATATTGGAAAGACATATGGTGTGATTTTCTCACAACGCTTTATGTTGAAATTAATTGAAAAAGGTTGGTCACGCGAACAAGCATATGACACAGTACAACCAAATGCGATTAAATCATGGGAAAACAAAATCCCATTTAAGGAATTAATGGAAGCTGATCCAAAAGTACGTGAAACACTTACACAAGCTGAAATTGATGACTGTTTTGATCCGATGTATCAACTTAAAAATGTAGATGAAATCTACAAGCGTGTTGGACTGATGTCTGACAATCAAGAACCGATCGACGAATAATAGAATAAAACGGTATCTGCGAGGGTACCGTTTTTTTATAAGTAATATAAGAAACAAACTGATGAAAAACTTAAACCTTTGTGATAAACTTCTTATATCTCATAAATTACAAATCCTTAACAGAAAGTTGAGGAAAGAAAATGTCATTAAAAAGTCAAAAAATTAGAAAAATTGCCCCAGAAATGGATCCATTACGAATGGGAATGGGATGGAGTAGTGAAGATTTAGAAAAACCGCAGATTATTATTGAAAGCACATTTGGCGATAGTCATCCGGGAAGTGCACATTTGAATGAACTTGTTCGAAATGCGGAGTTATCAGTGAATAAAAGTGGTGGGAAAGCCGCGAAATATTATGCTACAGATATTTGTGATGGAATGGCGCAAGGTCATGATGGAATAAATTATTCTTTGGCAAGTCGAGACATGATAGCAAATATGATAGAGATTCATGTTAATGCTACTACTTTTGATGGTGGAGTTTTTATTGCAAGTTGCGATAAAAGTGTACCAGCAATCTTGATGGGTGTTGGTAGAGTGAATATTCCTAGTATTGTAGTGACGGGTGGGGTGATGGATGCGGGTCCAGATTTACTTACCTTGGAACAAATCGGTGCATACAGTGCGATGTGTAAGCGTGGTGAAATCAGTGAGCAACAATTGACGTATTATAAACAGCATGCTTGTCCGTCGTGCGGAGCTTGTTCATTTATGGGGACAGCATCAACAATGCAAATTATGGCCGAAGCTTTAGGTTTGATGTTGCCAGGAAGTGCCTTGATGCCTGCGACATCTGAAGACTTGTTGGAAACTTCGAGATTGGCTGGTGAACAAGTTTTGAAACTTGTAGAGTTAGGGTGGAAACCTAGTGATATAGTTACTAAAGAAAGTTTCGAAAATGCGGTTATGGTTCATGCTGCAATATCGGGTTCGACAAATAGTCTTTTACATATTCCTACGATTGCTAATGAATTTGGTATTGAATTTGATGCAGAAATGTTTGATCAAATGCACAAGAACGCTAAATATTTACTAGATATTCGTCCAGCAGGTAAATGGCCAGCGCAGTTTTTCTACTATGCTGGTGGGGTTCCTCGTATTATGGAAGAAATTAAAGAGTTTTTACACTTAGATGTTAAAACTGTTACTGGGAAGACGCTTAAAGAAAATTTAGAAGATTGCAAACGAAATGGTTTTTATGAAAAGGCAGAAGTGTATCTAAAGAAATGGAAACTTAAACCAAGTGATATCATACATAATATTAATAATCCGATTGGTGCGAATGGAACCATTGCGATTTTAAAAGGTAATCTAGCGCCTGAAGGGGCAGTTGTTAAACATTCAGCAGTTCCTAAAGAGATGTTCCAAGCAAAATTACGAGCTCGTGTATTCAACTCTGAAGAGGAAGCGATTGATGCCATAATTACAAGAGACATTCGCCCAGGAGATGCAGTCATTATTCGCTATGAAGGACCAAAAGGTAGTGGAATGCCGGAGATGTTTTATACAACTGAAGCGATTTCCTCTGATCCGATTTTAGCAACTACAATTGCGTTAATTACGGATGGAAGGTTTTCTGGGGCGAGTAAAGGTCCAGCAATTGGGCATGTTTCGCCTGAAGCGGTTGCTGGTGGACCAATAGCGTTAATTGAGGATGATGATATTGTTGAAATTGACATACCTAATCGCTCATTGAACATAATTGGAGCAAACGGTATTGAACATTCGCCTCATGAAGTGGATCGTATTTTAGAACAAAGAAAGAAACGTTGGCAAAAACGGGCGAGTAAGTATACACATGGGGTACTAAAGACATATACAGAAAATGCAGTATCACCGATGAAAGGTGGATATATTAAATAACGGTTAAGGGGATGTTTTTGATCCCTTTTTTCTTTATGAAAAAAATTCCGTTTTTGTAAATAATTTCAGTTGTAAGGGTTTACAATCAAGAGTTTATTAAAGTGTTTTCATTTTTCTGTGTAAGTGCTATATTGCAATTGTATTCAAAAGGCCGTTGAATAAATCAGAGAAAGGATTAGTAATTATGAGAAAATTTAGCGTATGTATTGTTGGTGGAGGAAGTACATTTACTTTGGGATTCTTAAAGTCATTTGTGAGAATGAGAGAACAGTTCCCGCTAAAGAAATTAGTATTATTCGATATCGACAAAGAACGTCAAGACATTATAGGTAAATTCGGTGAGATTTTATTTAATGAAAAATTTCCTGAATTAGAATTTGTATATACAACAGATGTTAAAGAAGCGTATGAAGGAATGGATTTTGTATTTATGCAAATGCGTGCAGGAGGGTTACCGATGCGTGCTAAAGATGAACATATTCCATTATCTATGGGAATGGTTGGTCAAGAAACGTGTGGAGCAGGAGGAATGGCGTATGGTCTTCGCTCAGTAGTTGATATGATCAAAGCAGTACATGATATTAGAGAATTTGCACCTGCAGCATGGATCTTAAATTACTCTAATCCCGCAGCAATTGTAGCAGAAGCATTACGTAGAGAATTTCCTGAAGATAAAAGAATCTTAAATATTTGTGATCAACCAGAAAACGTAGTTCGTTCATGTAGCAGATTGCTAGGAGTTGATTGGGAGACATTAGATCCAGTATACTTCGGCTTAAATCACTACGGATGGTTTACACATATTTATGATATAAATACAGGAGAAGATTTATTGCCTAAAATTAAGGATTTAATTAGCAAAAATGGATTCTTACCACAGGATGCAGAACAACGCGATCCATCATGGTTAGATACATATGGAATGGTAGAAACACTAATGAAGGATTATCCAGAGTTTTTGCCAAATACGTACAATCAATACTACTTATATCCGGAATATAAAGCTTCTCATCTAAATCCAGATTTCACACGTGCCGACGAAGTAATGGCAGGTCGAGAAAAACGTGTATTCACTGAGTGTAAAGAAGTAATTGCCGCTGGAACACTAGGTGATAAATTTGATGATATTAGTGATGCGCATGCAGAAATGATGATCAACGTTGCTGAAGCTATTGCGTATAACAAAAATAACCGCCACATTTTAATTGTAGAGAACAACGGAGCGATTAATAACATGCAAGATGATGCTATGGTTGAAGTTGTATGTGAACTTGGAGCAAACGGTCCTAGACCGATGCGTATAGGTAATATTCCACAGTTTAATCTTGGGTTGCTAGTAAACCAAGTATCATGTGAAAAACTAATAGTTGATGCATATTTCGAAAAGTCATATCAAAAAGCATTAGAGGCATTCACTTTAAATCGTATGATTAATGATGGAAAAAAAGCAAGAAAGATTCTTGATGCATTAATTGAAGCAAACAAAGGAATGTGGCCAGATTTGAAATAACCAAACAAAATATAAAAGGGGTCTAAATATGAAAAGAAGAATTATGGATTTTTTATCAGCGCTTGGCCGTAGTTTGATGATGCCTATTGCAGCGTTAGCTGCTTGTGGGATTGTTCTTGGATTAACTGCTGCGTTGTTAAAACCACAAGTTATTGAAGTATTACCATTTCTAGCAAATGGTGGAGTAAGTTATATCATAACTATGCTAAACAAAGTTTCTGGTGTAGTGTTTACTCTAATTCCAGTTTTATTTGCAATTTCAATTGCATTTGGAATGGCAAAAGAAGATAAAGAGATCGCAGCATTTGCTGGATTTATCGGTTATTATACTTTTTTAGTAAGTTCAAGTGTAATGATAAGTTCAGGAATTATGGATTTTAGTGCAATGAAAATCTCAGCTATTCTAGGAGTAGAAACTGTAGATATGGGAGCTGTTGCGGGAATCCTAATAGGTGTAGTCGTAGCTGCTTTACATAATAGATTTCATAAAATTGTCTTCCCTGTTGCGATTGCATTTTACGGGGGAAAACGATTTGTTTCAATTATCGTAATATTAGTCGCTGCACTACTTGGACAAGTTATGCCAATTGTGTGGGAACCAGTTTCAATGGGGATTAATGCACTGGGTACTGCAATTGGAGAAGCAGGAGCATTTGGGGTATTTATCTTCGGTTTCTTGGAACGACTATTAATACCTACTGGTCTTCACCATGTATTAAATGGTGTATTTAGAACAACTGCTGTAGGTGGAATATATGAAGGAGTTGAGGGATGTTTAAATATATTCTTACAATTCTTTGATAAAGTTCCAATCGAAACTATGCGTCCTTTCACTCAATTTTTAGGACAAGGAAAAATGCCGTTTATGATGTTTGGATTACCAGCAGCGGCACTTGCAATTTATAAAACATCGCCACAGGAGAAAAAAGCAAGAGTTAAAGCTTTGCTTCTTGCTGGAGTTGCAGCTTGTGTGATTTCTGGAATTACTGAGCCAGTTGAATTTGCATTTATGTTTATTGCTCCACCATTATTCTTATTCCATGCAGTTATGGGTGGTATATCATTCATGCTTATGTCTGTATTAGGTGTTATTGTAGGAAATACTGGAGGAGGAGTCATTGATTTCTTTATCTGGGGTGTTTTACAACCTGGTTCCAACTGGTATTGGATTGTAATTGTTGGATTGTTCTATATGCCAATCTACTACTTTACTTTCAAATGGTATCTGACAAGAAAATCTTTGTCTATTGATGTAGAGGAAGAAGAGGTAGTTGAAGGAGAGTATTTAAAAGGTGAAGAAAAAGCACTAGGAGATCCAATTGGACTTATGGTAATAGAAGGTTTAGGTGGATATGAAAATATAAAAACTGTGAACAATTGTATTTCTCGATTAAGAGTAGACGTAGTTGATATGTCAAAAGTCGACGAAAAATTACTAAGAAAAACAGGATCTGCAGGAATTATTAAGCCTTCGGAAACACATATTCAAGTTGTATATGGACCAAAAGTAGAAAAGGTTGCAAATGCTGTGAAATCAGCAATGGCAGTAAGGTAAAAAAAGAGCAACGAAAGTTGCTCTTACTTATTATTTAGCATGTATGCAGAACTATACATCTCAATAATGATTTGGGTGATAGTTAGCATCCCAATACGTGGGTTAATATCCTTATCATGAAACATGAAATTATCTTCTTTTACACAGTAGACAGCATCACAATATGAAGCTAATCGCGAATCTTTCTTTGTTGTTATTAGAATCAGAATACCTTTCATTTGATGTATTTTCTCAGCTAGTTTCTTGTATCTGTCATACGAAGAATCACCGCTAAAGATAATGAAGAGAGTGCCTTCTTTCATTGACTCACTTAAACTATATAAGACATGGCGATCTCCGATTAAGATGCATGGGCGATCAGCTGTTGTAAGGTTAACATGCAAATATTTAGCACAAATATAGTTAAGACCACTCCCGTGGATATATAAAGAACTATCACATTTGATAAAAGAGAGAATTTTCTCTAGAGAATGGATATCTACATCTTCCGTTGTTTTATTAAACAGGGTGATGATGTTTGATTTATTTGCATTTCCTTCAGCTTGTAACAGTTGTTGCTTGATTTGGTATTTCAAATCATGAAAACCAGAGAAACCAAGTTTAATACAAAAACGTGTCATAGTCGCACTAGAGACGAATGAGTTTTCACTTATTTTTTGAGCACTCATATAAGGGATGCTTTCAATGTTTTCATGTAAATATGTTAAAAGTTCACGTTCGCTTTCTGTTAGTTGTAATGTATATGCTTTTTCAATTATTTGTATCATGATGCACCTCCGATTCTTGCAGTGAAGCTGCATAGGTTTGCAATAAATCGTTTACTACATAGAAAATAGGTAATCTTGATGTAAAGTCAGTATTAATGTTTTTTCTTTGATATGTAAAAAAACGAAGGCTAACATCAGATAAAGCTGCAATATTGTTTTTTTGAAAAGGTGTAATTGATAAAACTTTGACATTATGAAATTTAGCAGTTTTAACAATTTCAAAAGCAGGTCCAAAATTTCCACTCGCACTTATCATCAATAGCAAGTCATTCTGGTTAAGTTTTTCTACGACGTGTTTTAGTTGATGTTCAGCATCATATTTATAAACATTTTGTCGACCAATGGTAAACAGGTACTTTTCAACATAATCAACAATGACTCCAGTTAGACCGCTACTATCAAATAAATGGATGCTTTGTGTTGTAGTTAATAAATCTACAGCCTTGGCTATATCGCCTTCATTTAGAACTCTCATTGTTCCGTCAATATCGTAAGACAAATCTGATAGAATGCGATTAATATTTGTATTTTCAACGACAGGTGGCTCACTTCTTTCGTTTGGAGCTTTCAATGAAAATTTGAGTTCAGCAAATCCTGAAAAACCAATTTTCTTACAAAAACGAATGATAGATGACGGTGAAAAGTTGACTGTATTTGCAAACTCTTGCACGCTCATTGAATGTACATCATCAACATGTGTATATATGTAATCTAAAATTCTCAATTCACTTTTATTTAAGTTGTCTACAGGAATAGATCTAATATCGTTCATATGTTACCTCGTACAAATTATACCATACTCAAAATGAAAGGAGAAAAAATGGATTTCGGTGTTTTATTAAAAACGATGCTTCAATTATTCGCACTTATATTAATTGGAGTGTACTTAAGAAGAAAACATGTATTAAATGAACAAAGTGCAAAACCTATTTCATACATTGTTGCAAATATACTTACGCCAGCGATGGTTCTTGCATCATCTACAAATTCGAATACGCTTGATAATTCTGATATGATCATTTGCTTAATACTTGGAGTTTTTCTATATGCCACTTTCATTGTTATTGCAAAAATTGTAATTCGTTTGTTTTTTAAAGAAGACAAACAAAGTTCAATTTACCAAGTGATGTTGATTTTCTCGAACATTGCATTTATTGGTTATCCACTCTTAAGGGTCATGTATGGTGAATATGCAGTATTTGTGTTTACTGTGATGCATTTACCGTTCAATCTTCTTATATATACGTATGGAGTATATTTGCTCAGTAAAGATTCAGTAAAAAAAGACTTGAAGAGTTATATGAAAATATTCTTATCTCCTGGTGTGTTGGCATCGCTTGTAGGTTTGGTATGTTTTTTTACAAGTATTCAACTTCCAAATGTTTTGACAGGAGTATTTGATTTGCTGGGAAATGCGACAGTACCGCTAAGTATGATTGTAGTAGGTGTGAATATAAATTTTAGTTCTTCTATTACAAGTAATGAGAAGATTTCGTTGTGTAAATTGCTTTTCCTTAAACTTTTACTTTTTCCGTTACTTGGATATCTACTAGTTCAGTATTTAGATGTGAGTGCGTTCATGAAAGAGTTGCTAATGTTTTCTTTTATGTTGCCGTCGGGTTCATTGGCGCTAATGCTAGGGATGGAATACAACATAGATATGCGAATATCAACTATATGCATATCATTAACTACGCTTATTTCAGTGGTGAGTATACCACTATACATATTTATATTATTTTAAGAAAAGAGGAAAGTTATGTTTAAATTATTCAAAAAAGAGAAAAGTCAAAATGTGTATTCACCAATGAATGGTAAATATGTAGCATTAGAAAATGTAAAGGATGAAGTGTTTGCATCCAAGATGATGGGTGATGGTTTCGCAATTGAACCTGATGAATTGAAAATCTTTGCTCCGTTAAATGGAAAAGTTTCGATGGTTGCAAAGACAAAACATGCAATTGGAATTACGACGAACGATGGCATAGAATTATTAATTCACTTTGGTTTAGATACAGTTGCTCTAAATGGCGAGGGTATGAATGTTCTTGTGAATGAAGGTGATGAAGTAGTACGCGGAATGCAACTCATGGAAGGAGATGCGAATTTTTTAAAGCAAAAACAAATTGATTTGACAACTATGGTTATTTTAATAAGCGAAAATAAAATAACCAAGAGATTAGAAATTGAAAAAAACGTGACTATTGATGATGTGATAATGGTGTGTGATAGGAAATGATGAAGGTTGTATTTGCGTGTGACTCATTTAAAGAAAGTATGTCTGCACATCACGCATGTTTAGCATCAAAACGAGGGTTTGATCACGTGTTTGAGAATAATTATTAACCGATACGTATTCCTATGTCCGATGGTGGAGAAGGAATGTTGGATTCCATTCTTCCTACTCTACAAAGCAGAATAGAAAGTATGTACACATTTGAGTTAACTGGAAAACCAATCGAAGCTAGATATGGATGGATAGAAAAATCAAAAACAGCAATCATCGAATCCGCAGACACTTGTGGCTTAACTCTTATAAAAAAAGAAGACAGGAATCCATTATTGCAAACAACATACGGATTGGGGTTAATGATTTCGAAGTTAGTGGATAAAGGAGCAAAGCACATAGTTATTGGACTTGGTGGTACGGGAACGAATGATGGAGGTCTTGGTTGTATTTGTGCACTAGGTGAAGTTCCCATTTGTGAAGTTAAGGATGTATCTTCAGCATTGGTACTAGCAAAACAATCATTTAAAATAGCAAAGGAAAAATTAAAAGGAATTCAAATAAGTGCACTTTGTGATGTGGATGCAACGTATGTTGGACAAACAGGAGCAACCTATATGTTTGGAAAACAAAAAGGCGCAACAAATCAAATGCAAAAAGAATTAGATGCGTATTTGTCAGAATTTAGCTTATTTATTAAGCAATCTACTGGGGTGGATATTGCACTTGTTGAAAAAACTGGTGCAGCAGGAGGATTGTCTGGTGCGTTATATTCGTTAGGTGCAAAAAATATTGCTGGGATAAATTTTGTGAAGGATGTATTAAATTTTTCTAGTCTAATTGAAAATGCAGACTTAATTATTACTGGAGAAGGCAAAATAGACAAACAAACAATTCATGGAAAAGTCATTGCTGGAATTTGTAATGAAGCCAAACAAAAGGATATACCAGTTGTTACCTTAGCAGGTAGTGTCGATTTAAATATAGATGAAATGTACGAAGTCGGAATGACATCTGCATTTTCCATATTAAATCAAATTAGCAGCTTAGAGGAAGCACTTATTGCGGGTGAACAAAGCATGGAATTCGCTGCATATAATATAGCGAAACTATATTTAGCAATAAGTAAAAATGTTAAGAAGGAAAATACGATGAATATAAATGAAATAAAAGAAACAACTCTAAAGTGTGGCGTATTGCCAGTAATCAAAATTAATCAAAGCGAGGATGCAATTCCACTAGCAAAAGCACTAATTGATGGTGGCTTACCTGCTGCAGAAATTACATTTCGAACAGCTTGTGCAAGCGAAGCAATTGCGAATATTAAAAAAGCATATCCAGATATGTTAGTAGCTGCTGGAACTGTAATTACAAATGAACAAGCAGATCAAGCAATGCAAGCAGGTGCAGACTTTTTAATATCTCCGGGTATTAATGAGAGTTTAATTAAATATTGCCAAGCAAAAGACTATGTAATTATTCCAGGTATAACTTCTGCATCGGAAGCACAACTAGCATGTACGCTTGGACTTGAAGTTGTTAAGTTTTTCCCTGCTGAAACGAGCGGTGGAGTAAAAGCAATTCAAGCATTAAGTGCACCATTTCCACAGTTGGAATTCATGCCAACTGGTGGAATTAGTGAAAACAACTTAGAAGAGTATTTATCATATTCAAAAATCATTGGTTGCGGTGGAAGTTGGATGGTAAAAGAAAACTTAATTAACGAAAAGAATTTTTCACAAATTACAGCGCTTGTTAAAGAAGCGATAAGTTTAGTGAAAAACATTAAGGAGTAATTTATGAAGGTCATTACATTTGGCGAGATTATGTTACGTCTTGCCCCATATGGATATTTAAAGTTCGTCCAAACGGATAGCTATGAAGCTACGTTTGGTGGAGGAGAAGCAAATGTTGCAGTGTCTCTTGCAAACTATGGAGTGGATGTAGCGTTTGTATCAAAATTACCAACACACGAAATTGGTCAATGCGCAGTAAATGCATTAAGAAAACATGGTGTAGATACTTCCATGATTACACGCGGTGGGGATCGTGTTGGAATTTACTACCTGGAAAAAGGAGCATCACAAAGAGCTAGTAAGGTGATCTACGACCGAGCTGGTTCTGCTATTCAAAAAGCGACACAGGACGATTTTGACTGGGATACAATTTTTGCAGGAGTAGACGTATTTCACTTTACTGGAATTACGCCTGCACTTGGAAAAGAACTTACCGATATTACACTAACGGCTTGTAAAAAAGCAAAAGAGAAAGGAATCACAATTACTTGTGATTTGAACTTCCGTAAGAAACTATGGACAAAAGCAGAAGCAAATGTAGCCATGAGCAAATTATGCGAGTATGTGGATGTATGTATTGCGAATGAAGAAGATGCTGCCGATGTTTTTGATATTCATGCATCAAACACGGATATTACAAGTGGAGAAATTAACCATGAAGGTTACATCGATGTGGCAAAACAATTACAAACACGTTTCAATTTCAGTCACGTTGCTATAACGTTAAGAGAATCTATAAGCGCATCCGATAATCGTTGGTCAGCCATGCTGTATACAAATGGTAAAGCATATTTTTCTAAAAAGTATGACTTACGCATTACTGACCGTGTTGGTGGTGGTGATGGTTTTGGTGGTGGATTAATCTATGCACTACTTAACAAGTATAGTGAACAAGATACGATTGAATTTGCGGTTGCTGCAAGTGCACTAAAACACTCAATTCAAGGTGACTTTAACTTGGTGAGTGTTGAAGAAGTAAAAACATTAGCGTCGGGCGATGGGTCTGGACGCGTACAAAGATAAAAAGATTTATTTATTGTGAAATAGAAACTGTATTAGAGAAAATCAAGGTGTGTACAAGTGCGTAGACACCTTTTTATAATGAGCATTTGACAAGTAAAATACTTTCAAATCATATATGATTAAATAAACAATAGGAGGAAAGGGTACATGGATTTTATAATAGATGTGTTGACGCTTCTTCATGATCGCGCTGATTTTTTCTTGAACTTAGTGTTTCAACATTTACAAATATCTCTGATTGCCATATTGATTGCAACCATTCTTGGATTGCTATTAGGAATATGGATTAGTGAGCACCAAAAAAGTAGTAATTTAGTGATTGGAATTGTCAATTTTATATACACAATACCTTCAATTTCACTACTGGGTTTTTTGATTCCTTTTTCAGGCATTGGAAATACAACAGTTATTATTGCCCTTGTTGTATATGCATTATTACCAATGGTTCGAAACACCCATACAGGAATTACCAATATTAATCCTGCAATTATCGAAGCTGCCAAAGGGATGGGTAGTACAAAGATGCAGATATTATGGAAAATTAAATTGCCATTAGCACTACCAACCATCATGTCAGGATTCCGCAACATGGTTGTCATGACGATTGCCTTAACGGGTATTGCTTCATTTATTGGAGCTGGTGGATTAGGGGTTGCTATTTATCGAGGAATTACAACCAATAATGCAGTTATGACTTTTGCAGGAAGCTTACTAATTGCCTTATTAGCATTTTTTATGGATTTTATCTTTGGTCGTTTGGAAAAAGCACTAACTGCACGTCGACCAAATGCAAAACGAAAAGTGTTCGTAGAAATTGCAAGTGCAGCGATTGTTGTTTTATTAGTGTTTGCAATGTTGTTTAGTAATTTATTTGGAAAAACTGATAAAGTTATTCACCTAGCAACAAAACCAATGACTGAACAAATGATCATTGGGGAGGCATTGAAAATGATAATCGAACAAGAAAGTGATCTTACTGTAGAAATCACTGAGGGTGTTGGTGGAGGAACAAGCAATATTCAACCAGCAATGGAAAAGGGTGAATTTGATATATATCCAGAATACACAGGTACAGGATGGAATGCAGTACTAAAAGAAAAGAGTATTTACCATGAGTCGATGTTTAAAGAACTACAAGACAAATACAAAGAGGCATATGATTTCTCTTGGGTTTCTGGCTATGGATTCAACAATACCTATGGAATTGCTGTTGCTAAAGATATCGCTCAAGCATACAACATCAAAACGTATAGTGATCTTGCCAAATACACACCACAATTAACATTTGGTGCGGAGTATGATTTCTATGAACGTGAAGACGGATATGAGGCTTTGCAAAGTGCATATGCTTTCAATTTTAAAGAAACCGTGGATTTGGATATTGGCTTAAAATATCAAAGTATCCAACAAGGTGATGTAGATGTCATTGTCGTATTTACAACAGATGGTCAATTAAATGATGATCGAATTGTTGTACTAGAAGATGATAAAAACTTCTTCCCTTCATATATGGCATATAACGTTGTGCGTAATGAAACATTAACGAAATATCCAGAACTCAAAGAAATTTTGGATCAACTGGAAAACAAGATTAGTGATTCAACAATGGCTCGTTTGAATTATGAAGTAGAAGTAAATAAAAAAGAACCAAAACAAGTAGCAAAAGAGTTCCTAGATGAACTTGGTCTACTAAAGGAATAGGAGGTGGTTTTCTTGAATACGATTATTGAATTTAAACATGCAAGAAAGTCCTATGGAGACCATGTAGTCATTCCTGATTTGAATTTAAAAATTGAAAAGGGAGAATTTGTGACACTTATTGGCTCTAGTGGGAGTGGAAAAACCACCATCTTAAAAATGATCAATGGACTGATTCCATTAGATGCAGGAAATGTATATGTGGAAGGAAAAGATATCGCTTCAGAAGATTTGATTTGCTTGCGACGTAATATCGGCTATGCAATTCAAGGAAGTGGATTATTTCCACATATGGATGTTGAAGATAACATTGCCTATGTACCTAATTTATTAAATAAGAAAGATAAGCAACGTACAAGAAAGGCCGTTGAGAAATGGATTCAAGTAGTTGGATTAGAAAGAGATTTACTAGATCGCTATCCTGATGAGTTATCTGGTGGACAGCAACAACGTGTAGGAATTGCTCGTGCACTAGCTGCCAGTCCAGAAATTTTACTGATGGATGAACCTTTTGGAGCAGTAGATGATATTACCCGTCATATGTTGCAAGATGAAATCAAAAGAATTCATGAACAAACAGGTGTGACAATTGTTTTTGTTACGCATGACATTCGTGAAGCATTGAAATTAGGAACTAAGGTCATTGTTTTGGAACATGGAGAAATCGCGCAATATGATACACCAGAAGCCATTCAACAAGCACCAGCAAATGATTATGTAAAACAACTCATATCAGACAAATAAAAAACAAGCATGTCCATAAAAATGGATATGCGTGTTTTTTATTATGAAGCATGATACTTTTGTGCGCTATAGATCGTATACTTTTGATTCACTAGATAGGCAACAGCACATACAAGTAAGAAATAGGGTAGATAACTAAATCCAAAGACTTCTGCACCAATAAAGGATGGAGCAAGAAATGTACGCGTTGCACTCCCAAAGACACTTGCATAACCTAAAGCTGCTACAAATGTAAACGGCAATTGGAAAATAGAAGATAGCACAATACCAAAACTTGCGCCAATAGCAAATAAAGGAGTCACTTCACCACCAAGAAAACCAACCCCAATGGTAATAACGGTAAGTCCGATTTTGATTATCCAATCATAGTCATAAATCGCATGTCCCTGAAAACTATCGTTAATAAGGTTTGTCCCTAACCCTGAATAACGTCCACTATATAAAAGGATAGAGGCAATAGAGATAAAGATTCCGCCAATGATGATACGGATGATTGGGTTAGGAAAATATTTGGCAAAAAAGGTTTTTGATAGTTGCAGCAGTTTTGCAAAGACTATTCCAACTAGACCAAATAAGATACCAATTGCAATGAGTTTCACAATAAGCATAGGTGAGAATGGAACTTGATCTTGTAGTGCAAAACTAAACTTCTCTAAACCTAGATATGATGACATTGCGCTTGCACTAAAAGCTGCAACCAAGGCAAAGGGAATTGCTTTGTAGTATAACTTACCGACAATAAGAACTTCTGTGGCGAAAAAGGTAGCAGCAATTGGAGTTTCAAATAATCCGGCAAACCCAGCAGCAATCCCAATAACGATAAATGTTTTACGATCATTATCTAAGTGGAAAATGTTTCCTAGACGATTGGACAAGGTTGCACCAAGTTGAACGGCAACACCTTCACGTCCAGCACTCCCACCAAATAAGTGAGTAAGCCAAGTACCTAAAATTGAAAAGGGAATCATACGTAAAGGAATGTATGTTTCATTTGTCTTTTCATCAGCGGTCTCAAAGACAAGCGTCATTCCTTTTGTTGCAGATGAACCATATCGTTGATAGATGTAAGTAAAGATTGCCCCAACAAATGCTAAAAAAGGCATTAAATAGATAAAGTGTTCCACTCGAAAGTCACTAATACGTAATAATACCCTACCAAAAATGGTATCGATTATGCTGACACTAATACCAATGATCATGCTAAGTAGAAGCAACAGTAGTGTGTGTTTTATACGGGTGTGTGATGAATTCATAGCTAGTCTCCTTTAAAAAACACCTACACACAAGCAGTGGTAGATGTTTGGTGTGATATGTTTGACTACTTGTAGTATGTAGCATCAATGACATGCTGTCAATTGAAGTGAAAGCTTAATGCTGTAGAAGTTTTTTATATAGTGAATCAATCGCAAATGCACCAAGTGGTGCAGTAAGTAAAATGGCAAGAATGGAAACAGCAAGTACTAGATTTCCGCAAGCAAGTCCCATACTTAATGGGATGGGACCTAGGGCAGCTTGCACGGTTGCTTTGGGTGTATAAGCAATCATCGTAAAGATGCGCTCTTTGCGATTGAGGTTGCTTTTTACTAAACAGATAAGAACACCCACCATCCGGAAAAGTAATCCAAATAGCAAAAGCAGAATTGCGAATACACCGATCGTTTGAATATACGAGATGTTGATGGAAGCACCAACTAAAATGAATAAAACAAATTCAGCGACTACCCATAAATGGTCATAGCGAAATTGCAATCGACTTGCTAGTGTACTATAAAATTGTTTAGTTGCAATTGCCATACTCATAATTGCCAACAAAGCAGAAAATGGAATATTAGGAAATTGATCTTGTATTTGAAGTAATAAAAATGCAGTACTCATCAAGATTACAATCTTGATAGTGTCGCGTAGATGTAGTATTTGAAATAGTTTAGTAAGCAGATATCCTACAAGAAAACCAACTGCAATACCTAAAAGAATGGAGATTGGCACATTGATAAAACTTGTAGCATCAACATGGTTTCCAGTTGCTAAAGTTGTACATGCAGTAAAGATTACAATGACAAATACATCATCAACAGAAGCCCCAGCTAACACCATCTGTGGAATTCCTTGTTTTGTTCCATATCCATTATTCATGATTTGAATCATTCGTGGAACAATAACAGCAGGAGATACTGCAGCTAATACACTTCCAAGAATTGCAGCATCAAGTAAAGATATTTGAAGTAGTGGAGGTGCAATTAACATTACTCCAATGATCTCAAAACAGGCGGGGACAAAACACATCAAAATTGCTGATCGCCCAACCGACTTCAACTCTTGTAAGTTTAGTGATAATCCGGCACGCGTTAAAATGATAATTAACGCAATTTGACGTAAGTCATCCGACATTTCTAAAATTTGTCCATCAATACAGTTGAGTACATATGGACCCAATAACATTCCTGTTGCCATCATTCCAATTAAACTTGGTAAATGTAATTTCTTACAAATCGCACTAAATATAATTCCTAATAAAAACATATATGCAAAACTTGTTAACATGTTATACCTCCAAAAAAAAGCTAATGAACTGCATAAAAAATGCAGAAATCATTAGCTTGCGCGGTTTCGATAATGTAATCGTGGGAGATTTCATTCCCTGCGCATAGTATACAAAAGATTTACGTGCTTGTCTATGATTACTGTGCATAATCCATCATCTTTTCGGATATAGAATTGTGTCATGTCACAAAATGTAATACAATAAAATGGATACAAAGGAGTGGCGAGAAATGTACAAAACAGATTTAGAGATTGCACAGGAAGCAAAACTGCAACCAATTAGTGAGATTGCAAAAAAAGCAGGAATTCCTGAAAGTGAATTGGAACTATATGGGAATGTAAAAGCAAAAGTTTCGCTTGATGTATTAAAAAATGCAGAAGCAAAGGAAGATGGAAAACTAATTTTAGTAACAGCGATTAACCCAACAAGAGCTGGTGAAGGAAAAAGCACAACAACAGTTGGTTTAGTTGATGCATTTAACCAAATTGGTAAAAAAGCGATGGTTGCTTTACGTGAACCAAGTCTAGGACCAGTCTTTGGAATTAAAGGTGGAGCTGCTGGTGGAGGATATGCACAAGTTGTCCCAATGGAAGATATCAATCTTCACTTTACTGGAGATATGCATGCCATCACAACATGTAATAACTTAATTAGTGCATGTTTAGATAATCACTTACACCAAGGAAATGAATTACAAATCGATAAAGATCGTGTCGTCTTTAAACGTGTTTTAGATATGAATGATCGTGTACTTCGTCAAGTAGAAGTAGGTTTAGGGCCAAAAGCTAATGGAGTAGAACGTCATGATGGATTTACAATCACAGTAGCAAGTGAAATTATGGCAGTACTTTGTTTAGCAAATTCATTAATGGATTTAAAGGAACGTATTGGGAAAATCTTAGTTGCTTATAATGTAGAAGGACAACCTGTGTATGTTGCAGATTTAGGAATTGCTGGAGCATGTGCAATGGTTATGAAAGATGCAATTAAACCAAACCTTGTTCAAACACTTGAAAACAATCCAGTATTAATTCATGGTGGACCATTTGCAAATATCGCACATGGATGTAATAGTGTACTAGCAACAAGAACCTGCTTAAAACTTGCTGATTATGTTATTACAGAAGCAGGATTTGGAGCGGACTTAGGAGCTGAAAAATTCTTAGATATCAAATGTCGTGAAGCAAACTTAAAACCAAATGCAGTTGTGATCGTTGCGACAATTCGCGCTTTAAAACAACATGGAAATGTTGCTTATGAAGATTTACAAATAGAAAATGTAGAAGCGATGCTTGAAGGATGCTGTAACCTTGCGAAACACATTGAAACCATTCAAGCTTTCGGTTTACCATATGTAGTAGCAATCAATGAATTTGCAACAGATACACAAGCAGAAGTAGAGGCACTACAAGCATGGTGTAAACAAAACAATCACCCAATGTCATTATCACAAGTATGGGCAAAAGGTGGAGAAGGTGCAGTAGATCTAGCAAATCAATTAGTTGAACTTGTTGAACAAGAAAACAACTACAAACCACTCTATGATTTAGATGCATCAATTGAAGATAAAATCTTAACTATTGCCAAAACATGTTATGGGGCAAAAGATGTACATTATACAGATGAAGCAAAAGCACAAATTGCGATGTTTACACAACATGGTTGGGATAAACTTGCGATTTGTATGGCGAAAGTTCCATCAAGTTTAACAGATGATGCAAAAATCTGTGGAGCACCAAAAGACTTTACAATTACGATTCGTGAACTTCGTCCATCATTAGGTGCAGGTTTTATTGTGGCATTAACGGGTAGTGTTATGACAATGCCTGGTTTACCAAAAATACCAGCAGCAAACCGTATGGATATTGATGAGGATGGAAACATCACAGGATTATTCTAAGAATGGCCAAGGGAAACCTTGGTTTTTTTCTATCGTGCATCTAAGTAGAAAATAAAGTTGTATTCTCTTATGATATACAAGAACACAATTTTGATGTGTTCAAAAATAATAAATTACCTCTTGGTAGTTTGTGTGAAAATGATGCAACAGGCGAATTCAAATCGATGCATCAAACAGCGAAAAGAACAATATGCAAAACAAACTAGCTTTGCGAAAATTGTTCTTTTTTTTGCATCTACATTTACCTAGAGCTCAAATTATCATATAATTTACAGTAGAAACAGAGGTGAATGTATGAAAATAGGATGTGTAAAAGAAATAAAGAAACATGAATATCGGGTTGGTTTAACCCCAGCAAGTGTGCAAGCATATGTCCAAGCAGGACACGAAGTGTACTTTGAAAAAGGTGCGGGTGTAGGTAGTGGATTTATGGACGATGCCTACCAAGAAGCAGGAGCAATCGTAGTTGATCAAGCAAGCACTGTTTGGGAAACCGTAGATATGATGATAAAAGTAAAAGAACCTTTAGCTAGTGAATATACATACTTCCGCGAAGGTTTAATCTTATATACATATTTGCACTTAGCAGCAAATGAAGAACTAACAGATGAATTAACGAAAAAGAAAGTTACAGGATTTGCTTATGAAACGTTAATGGATGCAGGAGAACTTCCATTATTAAAACCAATGAGTGAAGTTGCTGGACGTTTAGCTTTACAAGAAGGTGCCAAAAGTTTAGAAGTACATAGCGGTGGACGTGGTGTATTGCTTAGTGGTGTACCAGGCGTACAAAAAGGTAAAGTTGTCATTATCGGTGGTGGTGTCGTTGGAACACACGCTGCAAAAGTTGCAGTTGGACTAGGAGCAGATGTAATTATCTTAGATAAAAGCATTCGTCGTTTAGCACAACTTGATGATATCTTTGGAAACAGTATTCAAACACTGTATTCAACCGATCATGAAATTGAAGAACAATGTAAACAAGCAGACCTTGTTATTGGGGCAGTTTTAATCCCTGGGGCAGCCGCACCTAAATTAATCAAGAAATCCTATTTAGCAAACATGCAACCAGGAAGTGTAATTGTCGATGTAGCAGTTGACCAAGGTGGATGTGCAGAGAGCACAAAAGCAACATACCATGATGATCCAACGTATGTGGTTGATGGTGTTGTTCACTACTGTGTAGGAAATATGCCGGGAGCTGTACCAAGAACCTCAACGATTGCTTTAACCAATGCAACACTTGCATATGGATTAAAAATTGCAAGTGCATCAATGGAAGAGTTGATTCATGATCCAGTGATGGTTAGTGCAATTAATACATACAAAGGTCACATTACCTTTGAAGGTGTTGCTACAGCATTTGATAAACCATACAAAGATATTAAAGGCTTAATCTAAACAAAATACAAAACATCAGAAAAAGCCTTTAAAATACGAGTTCAATTGTGAAAACTTTCTCAATAACATGCTTCACTTTTAAATGAAAATGGAGTATTATAGAGGTACTGAAACAGGAGGAATTATAAAATGGCATTAGTATCAGCAAAAGAAATGCTTGAAAAAGCACATGCAGGACATTACGCAGTTGGTCAATTTAACATTAACAACTTAGAATGGACTAAAATGATTTTATTAGCTTGTGAAGAAGCAAAATCACCAGTAATCCTTGGAGTATCTGAAGGTGCTGGAAAATACATGACTGGTTACAAAACAGTAGTTGCAATGGTTGAAGCAATGGTTGAATCATTAGGAATTACAGTTCCAGTTGCATTACACTTAGACCACGGTTCATACGAAGGGGCAAAAGCTGCATTAGAAGCTGGATTCTCATCAATTATGTTTGATGGATCTCACTACCCATTCGAAGAAAACTTAGAAAAATCAAAAGAAATTATCGAACTTTGCCACAGCAAAGGTGTATCTGTTGAATGTGAAGTTGGAGCAATCGGTGGAGAAGAAGATGGTGTTGTAGGTTCAGGAGAAGTTGCAGACCCTCAAGAATGTAAAGTTATCGCTGACTTAGGTGTTGACATGTTAGCTGCTGGAATCGGAAACATCCACGGAAAATACCCTGAAAACTGGGCTGGATTAAACTTCGATGTACTTGGACAAATCCAAGACGTAACAAGCGGAAAACCATTAGTATTACACGGTGGTTCAGGAATTCCAACTGACCAAATTAAAAAAGCAATCTCTTTAGGAGTATCAAAAATCAACGTAAATACAGAATTACAATTAGTATTTGCTGCTGCTACTCGTAAATATGTTGAAGCTGGTAAAGACTTAGAAGGTAAAGGATACGACCCTCGTAAATTATTAGCTCCAGGTTGTGATGCAATCAAAGCTGAAGTTCTTAACAAAGTTAAAGAATTCGGTTCTGAAGGACAAGCTTAATCATAAAAAACGAAAGTACATTTAAAAAAATGTACTTTTTTAATAGGAAAGGATGAACTCTTGACTTTTTTTTGATATGATAGGATGCGTAAGCAAGAAGGAGTATTTATGGATTATACAGATCAAATGTTAGCACGTAAAGAATCTTGGGTTTTAAAAAATGAAAAATTATTAAAACAAGGTGTGTATGTAATGGACATCAACAACACGTATATCGATGAAGATTGCACGATTGGTGAAGGTAGTACGATTTATCCAAATGTTTGGATTGAAAAAGGAACTGTTATTGGTAAAAACGCAACGATTTTACCAAATTCATTTCTATCAAATGCAACCATTGAAGATAACGTAACAATCGATTCAAGTAAGATTGTGGATAGTATTGTTGGTGTAGATAGCGTGGTTGGACCAATGTCTCACTTACGAGGACATACGCATATAAAAGGAAATGCCCGCATTGGAAACTTTGTGGAAATGAAGAATACAAACTTCGGTTTAGGTAGTAAATGTGCACATTTAACGTACCTAGGAGATAGTGATGTCGGAGAAAAAGTAAACTTTGGTTGTGGTGTTGTCACTGTAAACTACGATGGAAAAAACAAATTCCGTACAGTAGTTGGTGATGGAGCATTCGTTGGAAGTAACGTAAACTTAATTGCGCCAGTAACCATTGGTAAAAATGCATTATTAGCTGCAGGAAGTACCATCAATAAAGATGTGGAAGATGGAGCTATGGGAATTGCAAGACCATTCCAAGAAAACAAACCTGAAAAAGGTAACCAATACAAAAATAAATAAAATGAAGGAGAAAATCATGGATAAGGAAAAAGCTGTAGTTTTTGCCCTAACTACAAGTGTAAACTTGGCAAAAGAAATGTGTGAAGTTATTGGATTGGAACTAGGAAAATGTGAAGTGAAGCACTTTGCAGATGGGGAAATCCTAGTACAACTTGGAGACACGGTACGTGGGAAGGACGTATTTATCGTTCAATCGACGTGTAATCCAGTATCAAGTTCAATTATGGAAGTGCTTATTTGCATTGATGCATGTAAACGTGCAAGTGCAAAAAGTATTAGTGTGATTACGCCGTATTACGGATATGCTAGACAAGACCGTAAAGCGCAACCACGTCAACCGATTACAGCGAAACTTATCGCCGATTTATTACAAGCTGCAGGAGCAACTCGTGTTATCACAACAGAGTTACACGCTGCACAAATCCAAGGGTTCTTCAACATCCCGGTAGATGATTTAAGTGTTATGTGCATTATCTCAAACTACTTTGTTGAAAAATTCGGACCAAATGCAGACGATGTTGTTGTTGTATCACCAGATCATGGAGGAACAACAAGAGCACGTAAAGTTGCAAATGCATTAAACTGTCCTCTTGCAATTATTGACAAACGTCGTCCAAAACCAAACGTTGCAGAAGCAATGAACTTAATTGGAGATGTAAAAGGTAAAAAAGCAATTGTTGTTGATGACATCGTAGATACTGCAGGTACATTGATGGCGGGTATTGATATGTTATACAACAATGGAGCAACTGAAGTATACACAGCATGTGCACATGCTGTACTTAGTGATCCAGCAATTGAACGCATCAATAATTCTAAAATTGTTGAATTTGTTTGTACAAACACAATTGATCAAACAGAAAATGCAAAACTGATGCCAAAAATGCGTGTGATCAGTTTAGCTGAACTTCTTGCCCTAACCATTCGTCAAATCGAAGAAGGTCGTCCAGTAAGCGAAATGTTACAACGCTTTAACTACGACAACAAATAGAAAATCTAAGACACTTCGGTGTCTTTTTTTCAAGCTTGTATCATTCCCATAGCCTTTGTTTGAATTTTTGGCGTATAATACGTATATAAGGGTTTAGGTGATAAGATGAAAGTATTATTGATGAATGGAAGTCCACGCCCAGCAGGATGTACGCATCGAGCATTATTAGAAGTGGAAAAACAACTACAAAGTGAAGGAATTGAAACAGAGATTGTCCATATTGGAACAACACCAATTATGGGGTGTACATCTTGTGGGATATGTGCAGAAAAAGGTGAGTGTTTTCAAGATGATCTTGTAAATACATTTGCCAAAATGGCAAAAGATGCAGATGGATTTGTCTTTGGAAGTCCAACATATTATGCAGATGCATCAGGACCACTTACTGCATTTATGAATCGCTTGTTTTATTCAGCAGGAAATGTATTTGCACAAAAACCAGGTGCAGCCGTTGCATCATGTAGACGTGCAGGTGCAATGAATACACTAGATCATATTCAAAAGTATTTCTTGATCAATCATATGCCAGTAGTTCCATCACAATATTGGAATGTGGTACATGGTTCTACTGCTGAAGATGTTGAAAAAGATTTAGAAGGTCTCCAAACAATGCGCTCATTGGCAAAAAATATGGCGTTTATGCTTAAGTGTATTGAAGCAGCAATGGAAAAAGGTTTACCATTTCCAGAATATGAAAGAAAGGTACGGACGAACTTTATCCGATAGGTGGACAAAATGGCAAAAAAAGTACTAATTACAATTTCACGTGAATATGGTAGTGGAGGAATACTACTAGCAAATGAACTAGGTAAGAAATTAGGAATTCCTGTGTATGATAAAGAACTCTTATTTCAAATGAGTAATGAGAGTGAAAAAAATAAAAGTATTCATGATCAAGTAGAAAAGAATGTCGAAAATGCAGATTACTATTTTCATCTAGGAGGGGCAAAGTTTTTAGGTGCAAGTGGAGTACTAACTGAAATTGCCTTACATGAAAGAGTCTACACCAATCAACGAGATGTGATCCTTGAAGCAGCAAAACAAAGTTGTATTATCTTAGGTCGTTGTTCAGGATATATTTTAAAACAAGATCCCGATGTTGTTAGCGTATTTGTGCGCGCAGATGTAGCTGATAAGAAAAAGCGTGCAATTGAAGTATATAAAGACGATGCAGAAAATATTGAGAAAGTATTACATGATATGGATATGCGCAGAGCGAACTACTTTAACTACTTTACGAATGAAGTATGGGGTAAAATTAGTAACTACGATTTAGTTGTGAATACAAGTAAAGTCGGTGTAGAAGGGGCAGCAGATGTAATTATTGCCTATGCCAATAGTCGTATTTAAAAAGTCACTTGCGTGACTTTCAGCTTATTGCATTTTCGAGGCAATGTAATTTTCCTATAAAATAGGAACTATAAAAATCTTGTTGTTCCTTTTGTAACATCAAAAATTAAAAGGGTAGCGCGAGCTACCCTTTTAATCATTTATGATACGACAAGCTTTTGATGTATAAATTCAATTAATTTATCTATGAATTCATCATATAATGTAAGTGCTACAAGCTGTTCTACATATTCGCTTTCCGCTATTACGTCCACTAAATAATCGAAAATATCTGCAAATTGTTTTCTTGAATCATTGCTGATGCCAAGCATGACAATTATATGCACATCATTCTCATTCCATCGAAGGGGTGGGTTGCAAATTGCAAAAGAAATAAAACCCTTTTTCGCCTTTGAAGAAAGAGCGTGGGGGACAGCAACGTTACCAAATACTGTACTACTTGTTTTTTCACGTTGTAATACATCATCGATAAAACCCTCTTCAACATAACCCAAACGATAGAGGTCAGCGCCCATGTCTTTTATCGCTTGCGTAGCAGAAGAGAAATTTGCATGAGCATAAAAAAGTTCCTCATCAACGAAGCTTTCCAAGTAACTTATTAGTGCCTTTTTCCTTTTGTTTTGAAGTTCTCGGTCAATTGCGATACGAAGTTTACTTAGCTCTTTTTCTGTAATAAACGGAGATATAATAACACTACTATAAGGAAAATCTAAATCAACAGTAGAAATAATAAGGTCTACTTCTTCCTCTAAAGGTTTGTAGCGACTGAGAGGTAATGCATATTGAATATGGATTTTATCCTCAAATATTTGCTGAACACGTTCCATTGTAATTTGGTGTGTATTGTGATATTCCATATATACAAACATACAACATAATCGTTTCTCGCTTTTTGCATTGTTTTCAAAATAGCTACCAATATGAAAAGCAAGATAGGCAATTTCATCTTCGTTAATATCTGTATTAAATGTGTGTTCAAGTTCTTGTGCAAAATAAACAGCAATGTCATATATCAAGGGGTATGTAGATTTTACTTGCTTTGTTAGGGGGTTCTTTGCAAATTTATCATTCGAGATTCTTCTATAAAGAGCCCATAGATGTAAAGCCATTTTCACTCGGAAACTTTGGTCGAAAGGATTTAAATAATAGGTCTTAGCTATATTTTCTAAAATTGTTTCAGTTATTGTCAAAAAGCGTTTATCAATATACTCTTCGAGATTCTCTTGATTAATTTTTCCTGCATCGACAGTGATGGAATTGTTGGCAACAATAAGAAATAGCTGATAGAATTCAGCATCATTAACTGCAATCTCGTATTCATTTTCGATGAAAGTAACAATATTTCTTGTAGCAAGATATATATCACTCGTTTCTAACTCTTTAATATCGATTGGTGTATCCAACATGCAATCGCTACGAATACGATCAATCATAATAATAAGATGTAAAGCAATGTCGTTTAGTGAATAATCATTAGTAAATACTTTGTTATCCGTTAGAATTTGATGGATATTATTGCGGAATTCCCATAGATGATAATGATAAGAAAGCAATTGGACTTTATCTTGTAAAACAAACGAATTGTATTCTTTCGAAGAGAGCAAATGACTCATCATAGATCGTTTGTCTTTTTCCTCACCTTCAAGTAGTAAAATGTCTCCATTTCTCAGTAATGTGAGATTATGAGAAATCAAAAAAGAACGAATAGATTTCAAATCACGTTCAATTGTTGGGACGCTAACATAGAGTTCCTCACTAATTGTGAAAATATCGTATCCTTTTGGTGAAGCAATTAACTTCTGTATAATATAGTCTTGCCTTTGTTGTGGGGAAAAGTTTTTTTGAGTAGTTAAAGCTTTACAATAATCATCATAATGTTGATCAGCTATCTTATAACCTTCTTTTCCGGAAAGTATTAAATTAAAATCATCGCTTGTATTATTAATAGTAGTTATATACTTTCGTACCTGTCTTGTCGAAACGCCTAAATGCCCAGCAATTTGTTTTGCTGGGATCCAGGTATTGTTACTTAAAATTAAGTATTCAATTAGTTTAGTTGTTCTATTTTCTCGCATAGTACCTCTTTATAGATGTATTATATCATGTAGTGAACTCGCTCATACTATTTAATGTTTGAATGATCAATTGTAGAAGCATTAGCTTTAATCATTTCTTTATACCAATAATAAGAAGCTTTTGGATATCGTTTGAGTGTGTTGAAATCAACACCAACCAAGCCATATCTTTTTTCGTGTCCATTTTTCCAAGAATAGATATCGAATGTTGACCATGCAAAATAACCGCGAACATCAGCACCTGCTTTTTGTGCTTGTATTAAAGCGGCAATGTGATCATTCATGAATTCAATTCTATAAGTATCTTCAATTTTGTTTTCATTTAGTTCTTCGTAACAACCGACTCCGTTCTCTGTAACATAAATTGGAACGTTATACTTCTTTGATTGATGAATAAGTCCAGATTTCATGCTTTGAGGAATGATTTCAAAATCCCAATCGGTGAATACACCTTTTGGATCCATGTATTGTGTAAACCATCCTTTGATTTGTACGCTTGTTGAGTTCTTTTTAGATTTCCCAGCGTTATTAACAGAAAGCATGGTCTCTCCTTCAACATAAGGTTTAACAAGTGCACGATAATAGTAATTCAGTCCAATCCAGTCCACAGTATTGTTTTTTATGATACGTAATTTTTCTGGAGTCATAAACGATATATCATATTCTTTTGATAGTGTTGTTACAAGGTCGATTGGAAACTCTCCAAACACCGCTGTATCAAGTACCCAATTGTTGTAAAAATTATCAGCATGACGCATTGCGATTTGAGTTTCAATAGAATCGTCAATACCCTCGACAGGGTTCCAACTATGAACCATTCCTATTTTTCCTTGATATCCTTTTGCACGATAGTCTCTCGTTGCCAAAGCACTAGCGTACATCACGTGAAAGGAAGATAACATAGTTTCAGGTACACTATGATGCTCAGGAGGGTAGTTCCCAATCAAGTATGGATGAATAGATATATACTTCGGTTCGTTAAAAGTCGCCCAAAAGGTTACTCTATCTCCAAAGGCTTCGAAGCAAGTGTTTGCATAATGTAAATATGCTTCACAAATATCTGGATTTAACCATCCACCAACTTCCTCCCAATACTGAGGTAAATCATAATGATAAATTGTCACAAAAGGCTCAACATCATATTTAATGCAAGTATCGATTACTTTGTTGTAATGGTCAATCCCTTTAGTGTTGATTTCTCCATTACGATTCTTAATAATGCGTGGCCAAGAAAGTGAAAATCGGTATGCGTTTTGATTTGATTCTGCTAGTAAACGAATATCTTCTTCGTAATGATGGTAGTGATCACTAGCGACATCTCCGTTCTCATAATTGTTTTCGTGTAGATATGTATCCCACATACCTTCTGCTTTTCCATCTTCATTCCAAGCACCTTCACATTGATAGGATGCAGTTGAAGATCCCCAAAAAAATTTCTCTGTGTTTTTCATATAAACTCCTTTTCTATGTTTTCATTATAAATAGCCAACACAAAGTCAAACAAATAAAAGAAGTTCCACCATCGCGGAACTCGTTTTATTTGTTAATAGAGTTAACTTCTTTTATTGTATAAGTAGGTCATGACAAAATTTTATCATTAATGGAAATGGAGGAGAGAGTATGAAAAATATATTACTAGTATGTGGAAGTGGTGCATCCAGTGGGTTTTTGGCACGTAATATCCGCGTTGCTGCAAAAAATAGGGGAATTGAAGTTAAAGTAACAGCTCGAAGCGACGCTGCAGTTGAAGATTACTTAGACACTTTGGATTTATTGCTAGTAGCACCACACCTAGATTATTTAGTTTCAGAATTAGAAAAAACAGCTTCAGCTAGGAATGTTCCTGTTCATGTAATACCAAAAGCAGCATATGGTAGTTTAAATGGTGAAGCTGTATTAGATTTTATTCTTGATGAAACAAGCGTGTTTAAAAATGAGGAGGAATAATTTATTATGAAAAAATTCGTTGATTGGATTAGCAATAAGGTAGCTCCAAAATTAAATCAGATTGCTAGAAATCCATGGTTGAGTGCAGTACAACAAGCCATTATGACTTGTATGCCTATAATATTTATTGGATCAATTGTTACGTTGGTCGATATCTTGAGAGGGTTTTGGGATTTTGTTCCGGATCTATCACAAATCTCTAATTTTTCAATGGGGTTAATGTCTTTGTTCTTGGCATTTTTAATTCCGTATAATTTAATGGAACTTAAAAAACACAATAAAGCAAAAAAAGAAGCAGGAATTGCAGGAATTGCGTTATTTTTAATGTTCTGTGGCCCTACATTTGATGGAGATTTCATTTCACTCACATTCGGTGCTTTAGGAGCAGGGGGAATGTTTGGTGCGATTGTAGCAGGTTTATTTGCCGCTTTCGTGATGAATATCTTTGCGAACTTCTCTTTTTTCAAGGAAGATTCGCAAATTCCAGACTTTATTACTATATGGTTTGATACATTAATTCCAATGTTTGTAATATTACTAGTTGGATATATCCTTGTATTTGCTCTTCAAATTGATATGATGAGTATAATTGATTGGGTTTTTAGCCCGGTTTTGCAAGTTGGGGATTCATTATTAGGGTTTATTGTCTTATATTGGGTTGGTTATTCGTTTCTTTATTCATTTGGTATTTCAACATGGGTTACATGGCCAATTGAGTCAGCGATCGTATATTCAGCACTTGCAAAGAATCAAGCTGCATTAGCAGCGGGAGCAACACCTACTCTTCTAAATGCCTATGGGGTAAACTCATATATGGCGATTGGTGGTTCAGGATGTACGTTAGCATTAGCGTTAATGATGTTCCTTTTTGCTCGTTCAAGAAAAAATAAGATTATGGGGAAAGCAGCTATCGTTCCTAGTATGTTAAATATTAATGAACCAATTATTTTCGGAGCACCAATTGCATTTAATCCAATGTTAATGATTCCAATGTGGATTTCTGGATTAGTCGTTGTATTTACAACTTATTTCTCATTATACTTAGGGTTGGTACCTGCAATCACAAAACTATGGTCTTTCTGGTATGTTCCTAAACCTATCGGTGCGTTTGTTATTGGTGGACTTCCTGGACTAATCTTATGTTTGGTTAACTTTGCGTTGTCATTTATGATATTTTATCCTTTCTTCAAGGTATACGATCGTCAATGTTTAGAGGAAGAAACACAGGAAGCGTAAGTTAAGAATGTACAATGAAGGAGTAGAAGTATGTCTGATACACGTGTAGAAAAAGCAATGGAGATAATTTTAGCAGCAGGTGATGCTAGAAGCAAATGTATGGAAGCGCTTGAAGCAATTGCAAATGAAGATATTACAAAGGCAGAGTCATTATTAAAAGAAGCTCAGTATGAAATCACAAAAGCACATCAAGTGCAAACTGAGACAATTCAAGAGGAAATGCGTGATGAGCAGAGTACAGAGTATTCATTACTGTTTGCACATGCACAGGATACGTTAATGACAATTTACAGTGAAATAAACATCACGAAACAGTTAATCAAAATCTTTAACAAAGTATATGAAAAAATGAATGCATAATAAAAACCTCCGTGAGGAGGTTTTTACATTTGTTGTGCTATTTATTATTTTTTAAAATCGGTGTAACTCTCTTGTAAAGTAGGAACACCACTAAACATGATAAGAATCCTTTGATTAAGTTGAATGGTAGTACAGCAACAAGCATAAAGGTAAATAGACTTGATACCGGAATACTTGCTTGACTTAAGAATGCTTCAATTGGCATCTTAAAGAAATATGCATATGCTGGTAATAAAACAAAGTAGTTAAGGATCATAGCAACAACGCATAAACTAATAATACCAACAAGCATTCCAAGAAGTGCTTGTTTTTTAGTTTTGTTTTTGTGATACATATACGAAGCAGGCAAGACAAGTGCACATCCCATTAGAAAGTTTGCGACTTCACCAATTCCCATCGTTGTGGTTCCATCAAGTAAAAAGTTGATAAAGTTTTTTAGTGCCTCAATCATAATGGCAGGACCAGGTCCTAAGGCAAATCCCCCAAGTAAGACAATAACTTCACTAAGATCCACTTTGTAGAAAGGCGGAACCAGTGGGACAAGTGATACTTCAAATAGCATCACGACTGCAGCAATTGCTGCAAGTACACTAACTTTAATTAGTGTCTCCAGTTTTTTGTTCATTTCATAATCTCCTTTTCAATAAAAAAACCCGTGAGTAACACAGGGCAATATTTCATATGAAAAGAATGTTCTTCTTTCATCCAGACTATACTGTCGCCACTGGAATTGCACCAGTTCAGCCTTTCGGCTCGCGGGGTTTACCGCCGGTCAGGAATTGTTAGTTAACTAACGCACCTTGCCCTGAAGATTACAAAATCATTATAGCATAAATCTGTAATATGCAAATAAAAAAGCAGGAGAAACTCCTACTTCTGGTTTGTTTGCTGTTGTTCTAGCTTATTTGTTATCCATGTGTGATACAAACATAGCATGTCCAAAGTAAACAACATCGACCCATGATTTAGTTGGATCGCAATCTCATTAATATCCATTGTTGGGGTAAGTCGTTCAGCGCTATGACGACTCATTAAACTTTCTAAAGTTCCTTCTTCCATTTCTGCAAGAAACTCGTTAATTTCTGGTAACATAAGTTTTTCACATCCTTCAATTTCCATTATAGTATAAACCTTAAAAAAATCTAGATGTACGCATATTTTCACACACTTGTTTAGATACAGTTCACATACTTGTTTCTGTTGAAAACTCATGTATAATACAACTATGAAAACCAAACCAGTAAATTCCATTCAACAAATGATTACCGGGTTAGCCATATTTCTACTAGGAATCTTTATTCTAAATGCTGCGATGTTAACACTGAGCACCTTTTTTTATGTGTTTGGAATTGTGTTTGTGGTGATGGGACTAAGTAAGTTATTTACCTTTATTACACATAAGATTCGTGGTTTAGAAAAAGTAGATTCTTTTTTGCGCATTTGTATCGACTTTGCAATTGGAATATTAATCATCGTATTTCCAGATATGCCAATATCGATCTTTGGAATTGTCTGTGCTTTTTATGCATTACTGAATGCTGCAATCCATTTTGTGAATGCATATATAAAAAGTAAAAATCATGTACGTGATCAATATAAAGAACTTGCCGTAGGAATTGTGTATTTTATCTTTGGGGTCTTCTTATTATTTTCACCTGCCATGTATGTAAGTGTTGTGGTGAATGTAATTGCAGTATTCTTTATTTTATACGGTTTTGGAATGTTGCAATCAGGTGTGCGTCTAGCCTTATCCATTCAACGTAAGAACGATTTAAAGCGTAAAATACGAATTACTTTGCCAACATTTGTAGAGTTTATGATTCCAAGTTACGTGCTTGGACAAATTAATAAATTCTTGCAACCAATACAAGTGGATCAACCATCCAAACTGAGTTTTGAAGAACGCAAAAGTGATGAAGATGTGGATGTAGAAGTACTTGTACATATGAGTGAAAAAGGCTTTGGACGTGTTGGACATGTAGATATTGCCTATAAAAATATGGTATTATCATATGGCAACTATGATCCAAGTAGTTGGCGTATGTTTGAACTTATCGGTGATGGTGTACTCTTTAGGGCAAATAAGAAAGAATACATTCCTTTTGTTATTGAAGATAGTGCCAAAACACTTGTTGGCTTTGGTTTGAAGTTAAGTGAAATGCAACTACAAGCGATGAGTGAACTGGTTGATTGTGTCATGGAAAATACAATCAAATGGATTCCACCGTTTTATGTTGGGGTAAATGATTTTTATGCATCACGCTTAAGTTTTCATGTTCCTACCAACTTCTTCAAAGTTCGTAATGGTCGCTTTCGCACCTTCTTTGTTGTTGGTGATAACTGTGTGCGCTTTGTAGATCGCTTACTAGGTGCAGCAGGAATTGACTTAATTAAGTTGTATGGAATTATCACACCAGGAAGTTATTATGATTATTTAAATGCAGAGTTTGCAAATCCAGATGGGATTGTTGTCAGCAAACGTATATATAGTAGTATTTTAGAAAAAGATGGAGATAGAAATGAAAAGTAAAGTAGTGTTTATTGATGTAGATGGAACCTTATGTTTAGATGATGGACATACCGTACCAGAAAGTGCGCAAGCAGCTTGTAAACAAGCAAGAAAAAATGGACATAAATTATTCTTATGTACCGGTCGCTCAAAACCGGAAATCTTTGATAACATCTTAGAAGTTGGTTTTGATGGTATTATTGGAGCAGGTGGAGGATTTGCGGATGTAGATCAAAAAAACCTATTCCACAAACAAATGCAAGAAGCAGATGTAAAAGCAGTACAAGCGTATTTTGAAGAACGTGGAATCTTATATTACATTGAAAGTAATGAAGGATTGTTTGGCTCAAGAGAATTACAACTACATCTAGCTAAATTAATGAGTCCAGATGATATTGAAAAAGGATTGGAAGCACCATTTGTGAAAGCGTTGCAACCATTTAGTGATGATATTGATTATGCATCAATTAATAAAATCTGTTTTCTAGATAATGCAAATCATCCATTACAAGATGTAGAAGAAAGATTTAAAGATGTCTTTGAAGTGCTTGCCTGTACAGTTCCTGCATTTGGAAAAAACAGTGGAGAACTAATTATTAAAGGTGTAAGTAAATCTGTAGCAATTGATCAAGTGCTAGCGCATATTGGTGTAAGTAAAAATGAAACCATTGCAATTGGTGATGGAAAGAACGATATTGACATGTTTGAATACTGTAATGTCGGTGTTGCCGTTGGAAATGCAGACCCAAAATTAAAAGAAGTTAGTGATTTTGTGGTAAGACGTCATGATGATGGTGGACTAGCAGATGCATTTAGTCAATTGCAACTTATCTAAGTTATAAATTACATCAAAAAATAAAGCGGTATCTTATTTACAAGATATCGCTTTTTGTGTATTATAGGAATGTAAGAAAGTACTTGTATAATAGTTGAGATATGGTCAACAAGTTTCTACCTCGCACCGGTATTTGCGAGACTACAAGGAATGAAGTTTGTATTAGTACTTTTTTTGTTGGTTTGCGCTCTAACTTGTGGGGAGGTAACAGCATGCAAATGATGGTTATGAATACAAATTTCACAAGAAAACGTAAATTTTTTTCATAACGTGGTAGATAGTTTTATTAACCACGGTTTTTTTATTTTCTGGAGGTAAGAAAGATGATTCAAGTAAGTATTGTTATGGGAAGTAAAAGTGATTTAGAAGTCATGCAAAATTGTATGAATCAATTGAAAGAATTCGGGATTGGATATGAAGTGCGAATTTTAAGTGCACATCGTACACCAAGTGAAGCACATGGATATGCCAAAGCATTACGTGAACGTGGTATTAAAGTCATAATTGCTGCCGCTGGTGGTGCTGCCCATCTTGCAGGAGTCATCGCTGGAGTTACAACACTACCAGTTATTGGAGTGCCAATGCAAACAAGTGCACTTGGAGGAATGGATTCACTTCTTTCAACTGTCCAAATGCCAAAAGGAATTCCAGTAGCAACTGTTGCCATTGGAAAAGCAGGAGCTGCAAATGCTGCAATACTTGCAGCGCAAATGATTGGTATTGAAGATGAAGCAATGGCAATCAAACTTGATGATTTTAAAGTACAAATGGCAAAAACAGTATTAGCCGATAGTGAAATAGAAACATATGAGGGAAACTAGATGAAACAACGTTTATTTGTAAGAAAAAAAGAAAAGTTTAATGTAGAAGCAAATTCAATTTGTAGCGATATTAACCATAACCTACAAATTACAAGTGTGATAGGCGTTGAACTATATAACATATACGATATTTTTGAAGCAGATAGTCAAGATATCGAATTACTACGCACTAAAGTATTAAGTGAAATCGTAACGGATGAAGTATACGATGACGTAGATTTGTCTGGGAAAACATACTTTGCATATGAAAGTTTACCTGGTCAATTTGACCAACGTGCAGATAGTGCCCAAGCTTGTTTAATGCTACTCAACAATAAAAGTGATGTAGTTGTAAAAAGTGGACGTTTGATCATTCTAGAAGGAATGCCAACAGATGAAGATATCCAAGCGATTAAACACCACTTTATCAATCCTGTAGAAATGCGTGAAAAGGATTTAACAATTCTAGAAAATGATGAAGATGTAAGTGTGGATCCAGTACTTAACGTCGAAGGATTTATCCAGTGGAATGAAGATGAAGTAAAAGCATATCGTGAAAACGAAAGTCTTGCGATGAGTGATGCAGATTTACTATTCATTCAAGAATACTTTAAAAAAGAAGACCGTAACCCAACAGTTACAGAAATTAAAGTATTAGATACGTACTGGTCAGATCACTGTCGTCACACGACATTTGAAACGGTATTAAAAAACATCGTATTTGAAGAAGGTACATTTAGTAGTCGTCTACAAGAAGCATACGAACAATTTTTAGATTTACATCAAAAAGCAAATAAGAAAGAAAAACCAATTACATTGATGAACATGGCAACTGTAGCTGGTAAATATATACGTCAAAATGGTTTACTTGAAGATCTTGAAGTCAGTGATGAAATCAATGCATGTTCCATTGAAATCACAGTTGATGTGGATGGAAAAGAAGAACCATACTTATTGATGTTTAAAAACGAAACACATAACCACCCAACAGAAATTGAACCGTTTGGGGGAGCAAGTACATGTATTGGTGGGGCAATTCGTGACCCGCTATCTGGAAGAAGTTATGTTTACCAAGCAATGCGTATTACTGGTGCTGGTGATATTACAAAACCGATTGCTGATACATTACCAAACAAATTGCCACAACGTGTAATTTCAAAAGGTGCAGCAAATGGATACTCAAGTTATGGTAACCAAATTGGTTTAGCAACAACCTATGTAAAAGAAATCTTTGATGAAGGCTATGTAGCAAAACGTATGGAAGTTGGAGCAGTTGTAGGAGCTGCACCAAAAGCAAATGTGATGCGTTTACAACCAGAAGCCGGAGATATTGTTGTCTTGATTGGTGGAGAAACCGGTCGTGATGGAATTGGTGGAGCAACTGGTTCAAGTAAAGAACATACAGAAACTTCATTAACGAAAAGTAGTAGTGAAGTACAAAAAGGAAATGCACCTGTTGAGCGTAAATTACAACGTTTATTTAGAAATCCAGACTGTACACGATTAATTAAAAAAGCAAATGACTTTGGAGCAGGTGGGGTAAGTGTTGCCATTGGAGAATTAGCTGATGGAATTCACATCAACCTTGATAAAGTACCAACAAAATATGCAGGATTAAATGGAACTGAACTTGCAATCAGTGAATCACAAGAACGTATGGCTTGTGTGATTTCACCAGATGCATACGAAGCATTCAAAGAATATGCATACCAAGAAAACTTACAAACATACATTGTTGCTGAAATCAGTGATGATAATCGTTTGATGATGAACTTTAAAGGGGAAACGATTGTTGATATCGATCGTAATTTCTTAGATACAAATGGTGTGCGTCAAGAACAAGATGTCATCATTGAAGACTACACAGCAAATCATGCAACTCCATTTGTGGCAAAACATGAATCTGTGGCAACTGTCTTACAAGATGAAAATGTTGCGAGTCAACGCGGACTTGTCGAAATGTTTGATGCAACAATTGGAGCAACAACAGTCTTAATGCCGTTTGGTGGAAAATACCAAATGACAGAAAGCCAAGCAAGTGTGCAAAAAGTATCTGTATTTGGTCAAACAAATACAGCAAGTGTATTAACGTATGGATACCAACCAAGTATTGCGAAATACTCTCCATACTTAGGAGCTTCATATAGTGTTGTAGAAGCACTAGCAAAACAAGTAGCGGTTGGTTCAAGTTATAAAAAAGCAAGATTATCAAACCAAGAATACTTCGAGCGTTTAGGAAATGATCCAAAAAAATGGGGAAAACCGACGCAAGCATTACTTGGATTGATTGAAGCGCAAATGGCATTTGAAACACCATCTATTGGTGGAAAAGATTCGATGAGTGGAACATATAAAGATTTAACAGTGCCACCAACATTAATCACTTTTGCAGTAACAACAGAGAAAGTTGATGCCATTGTATCAAATGATTTAAAAGCTGAAAATCACTACTTGTATTATGTAAAACATAAAGCAAATCGTGATGATTCACCAAACTACAATCAACTAAAGAAAATCTTTAGTGCAGTGAAAGATAACATCGATGCAAAACATATCGTTGCTGCTAATGCAGTTGGATATGGGGGAGTTGTCGAAGCATTATGTAAGATGAGTTTTGGAAATAAAATTGGAGTTGATATAACAAGTGATGAAAACTTGTTTGCGGCAAACATCGGAAGTTTCGTTGTCGAAAGTACATGCGAAATTGAAGATGAAAACTTTATCTACTTAGGAAAGACAATCGAAGATCTAAAAATTAAGGTTAACGATGAAAGCATGAGTATTGATGAAGCAATTGCTTTATGGGAAGCTCGCTACAAAGAAATCTATCCAACGATTGTACATGAAGGTGCTGAGTACTTGAAGAAAGTCGACTACGATGATCAAAGTATTGTAAAAGCAAAAACACCAATCGATAAACCAAAAGTTATCATCCCAGTTTTCCCTGGAAATAACTGCGAATACGATTGTAAAAAAGCATTTGAAAAAGCAGGAGCTGATGCTGAAATTTATGTATTCAACAATATTGATGTAGAAGCAACAAAACGCAGTATTGATACTCTAGCAACAAAAATTGCAAATGCACAAATCTTAATGATTCCTGGTGGATTCTCAAGTGGAGATGAACCAGATGGAAGTGGTAAATTTATTGCCAATGTATTAATGAATGAGAAAGTCAACGATGCTATACAAACCTTACTGGCAAACGATGGACTGATCTTAGGAATCTGTAATGGATTCCAAGCCTTGATTAAATCAGGGTTACTACCTTATGGAGATATCGAAAAGCTTGATGAAAATTCACCAACTTTATTTAGAAACGATATCAACCGACATGTATCTCATATCGCGACAACAAGAGTTAGTTCAACGATGTCACCATGGTTGAAAGGATTCAAGGTTGATGACACACACAAAATTGCCATGTCACATGGGGAGGGTAAATTTGTGGTGAGTGAAAAAGAAGCACAAAAATTATTTGAAAATGGGCAAGTGGCTACGCAATATGCAGATTTACGTGGACGACCAACGATGTCTGGTGTGTATAACATCAATGGTTCAACATACGCAATTGAAGGTATCACAAGTCGGGATGGAAGAATCTTCGGAAAAATGGGACATAGCGAACGCTATGAAGATGGACTCTTTAAAAACATTTATGGAGACAAACTTCAAGACATCTTTAAAAACGGTGTCGATTACTTCAAAAAATAGAAAAGGTGGGCAAAATGGAAAAATTAGAAATGATCTACGAAGGAAAAGCAAAACAAATTTATCGCACGGATGATGAGAATCTCGTCATCATTCACTATAAAGATGATGCAACAGCAGGAAATGGTGAAAAAAGAGGGACGATTGAAAATAAAGGGGTTCTTAATAATAAGATTTCAAATATGATTTATCGTTACTTGATGAAACATGGAATTCAAACACACTTAGTTGAAGAACTAAATGATCGTGATTCTTTATGTACAAAAGTGGATATTGTTCCACTGGAAGTAATTGTGCGTAACTTAGTTGCTGGAAGTGCAGCTGCACGCTACAAAATGGAAGAAGGTACAAAAGTTTCAACACCAATTATGGAAATTTGCTGGAAAGATGATAATTTAGGAGATCCATTGATCAATGATTATCATGCCATTGCATTTGGTTTGGCTACACGTGAAGAACTTGATGAGATATATGCACAAACATCAAAGATTAATGAATTGATGCTAAAGATGTGGGATGAAATGGGAATTCAATTAGTGGATTTCAAAATCGAGTTTGGACGTACTAAAGAAGGTCAGATTCTATTAGCTGATGAAATCAGTCCAGATACTTGCCGCCTATGGGATAAACACACAGGTGAAAAATTAGATAAAGATCGTTTCCGTAGAGATATGGGAAATGTAGAAGAAGCTTATAAAGAAATCTTCTCAAGATTGGAGAAAAAAGAGGATTAATATGTTAGACGAAAAGCAGTATTTTTTAAATGGAAAAATCAATGAAGAGTGCGGAGTCTTTGGCGTTTTTAATGTAAAAGATGCTGCAGCATTAACCTATTTCGGATTGCATGCATTGCAACACCGTGGCCAGGAAGCAAGTGGGATTGCCACAAGCAATAAAAAAGAGATTAAATGTATTAAAGGAAAAGGTTTATTGACAGATACCTTTAATTCACAAACCTTAAAGCAACTTAAAGGGGTACATGCTGTAGGACACGTACGTTATTCAACAGCTGGTGGCAATGAAATTGAAAATGTGCAACCAATTATGGTTCGTAGCCATAAAGGACACTTTGCGATTAGTCATAATGGGAATATTGTAAATGCCAAAGAATTAAAAGAAGAAATGGAAAACAACGGAAGTATTTTCCAAGGAACTAGTGATACGGAAGTTATCGGTCACTTAATTCAAAGAGAACGCGAAGGAACCTTTGAAGAAAAAATTATTAAAGCTGTACAACACTTAGAAGGTGCATTTGCCTTCTGTGTTATGCGTGAAAACTGTATGTATGCAGTTCGTGATAAAAATGGACTTCGTCCAATGAGTGTCGCAAAAGTTGATGATGGATGGGTTGTAAGTAGTGAATCTTGTGCTTTTGATATCGTAAATGGAAAAGATGAATTTGATATCGAACCTGGGCAAATTATTAAATTTGATTACGACGGGATTAAGAAGATTCAATATACAGACAAAACACAAAAGAAAATGTGTGCGATGGAATATATTTACTTCTCACGTCCAGATTCTTCAATTGAAGGAATCAATGTGCATACAGCACGTCGTCTTTCAGGAAGAATGTTAGCGAAAATCGATAAGGAACAAGGTGGTATTGAAGCAGATATCGTTGTTGGTGTACCAGATTCATCTTTATCTGCAGCTATTGGATATGCAGAAGAAAGTGGATTACCTTATGAACTTGGTTTAATTAAAAACCGTTATGTAGGTAGAACCTTTATCCAACCAACGCAAAAACAAAGAGAACGTGGGGTACGTATGAAATTAAGTGCTGTACGTGATATTGTCAAAGGAAAACGCATTATGTTGATTGATGATAGTATCGTAAGAGGAACAACTTCACGTCGTATCATTCAATTATTAAAAGAAGCAGGAGCAAGTGAAGTTCATGTACGTATTGGTTCACCAGCGATTACACATCCATGTTTCTATGGAGTGGATACATCAAGTCGCAAGGAACTAATTAGTGCCAAAATGGATGCAAATGAAGTTAATGAATTTATTCAAGCAGATTCATTAAAATTCTTAGAAATTCCAGAAATGATGGAAGCGTTTGGGACAGAAGATTTATGTGTTGCATGTTTCAACGGGAAATATCCAACCGATTTATATGATTTAGGTGAACAATTAGAGGAGGAACTAGCAAATGAGTGATAAGTATAGAGAAGCAGGTGTTGATTTAGAAGCCGGATATGAATCGGTTCGTCGCATCAAAAACCATGTAGAACGTACAAAAATTAAAGGTGCTTACACCGCTTTAGGGTCATTTGGTGGTATGTTTGATCTAAGTGTTTACGGATTAAAAGAACCAGTTCTTGTTTCTGGGACAGATGGTGTAGGAACCAAATTAATGGTTGCCTTTGAATATGATAAACACGATACAGTAGGAATTGATGCAGTTGCTATGTGTGTGAATGACGTGCTTGTTCAAGGGGCTATGCCAATATACTTCCTAGATTATTTAGCAGTAGGAAAAAACCATCCAGCGCAAATCGAACAACTTGTAAAAGGGGTTAGTGATGGATGTGTAGAAAGTGAATGTGCCCTTATTGGTGGTGAAACTGCAGAAATGCCTGACATGTACCAAGATGGACATTACGATATTGCAGGATTCTGTGTTGGAGTTGTTGAAAAAAGTAAACTACTCGATGGAAGCACAATCGATGCAGGACAAGTATTAATTGGATTACCATCAAGTGGATGTCACTCAAATGGATTCTCATTAATTCGTAAAATTTTATTAAAAGATGCAAAATTGGATTTACACACAACATATGAAGGGTTTGACCAACCATTAGGTGATGTCTTATTAACCCCAACAAAACTATATGTAAAAACAATTAAACACTTACTTGAAAAAGTAGATATTAAAGGAATGTCACATATTACGGGTGGTGGTTTCTATGAAAATGTACCACGTATGTTGAAAGATGGACTTGGAGTTCGCATTGATACAACGGCATTCCCAAGACCTAAAATCTTTGATTTGTTACAAGAAAAAGGACAAATCGAAAATAAAGAAATGTACAATGTATTCAACATGGGAATCGGGTTTGTCTTAGCAGTTGATGCAAATGATGTAGACACTGTACTAGCAAGCTTAAAAGAAATCAATGAACCAGGATACGTTATTGGTGAAGTAACTAGTACTGGTGAAGTGGAGTTAACGTGGTAAACGTAGCAATCTTTGCATCTGGCAGTGGTTCAAACTTCGAAAATCTTGTAAAAGCAGTTTATAAACATGCGAAAATCAAACTACTTATTGTGGATAAAGAAGATGCATATGCAATTACAAGAGCAAATAAGCTAGGAATTCCTTATGTGTATGTCAATCCGAAAGCGTTTGCTGGTAAAGTTGCTTATGAAAGTCAAATTCTTTCATACCTACAAGCATATAAGATTGATCTAATTGCACTTGCTGGATATATGCGTTTTATTGGTAAAGTATTATTAGAAAACTATCCAAATCGTATTATTAATTTACACCCAGCATATTTACCAGAATTTCCAGGTGCACATAGCATTCAAGATGCCTATGATGCAAAAGTAAAAGCAACAGGGGTAACGATTCACTTTGTGGATGATGGAGTCGACACGGGTCCAATTATTCATCAAGAACGAATCGATATTGATCCAGTTTGGAGTTTAGAAAACTTAGAAGAAGAAGTTCATAAAATGGAATACGATATGTTTCCAAGAATTTTAGATAGCGTATGCAAGGAGGTAGAAAATGAAACGAGCTCTAATTAGTGTATCAGATAAAACTGGGGTTCTTGAATTTGCAAAAGAACTTGTCAGTTTAGGATATGAAATTATTTCCACTGGAGGAACAAAGAAATCATTAGATGAAGCAGGCATTCCTACAATTTCAATTAGTGAAGTGACAAACTTCCCTGAAATTATGGATGGTCGTGTAAAAACATTACACCCTAATGTACATGGTGCATTGCTTTGTGTACGTGATAATCCAGAACATGTTAAAGCATTAGAAGAAAACCATATTGCATACATCGATTTAGTATGTGTAAACTTGTACCCATTTAAGCAAACATTGCAAAAAGAAGGGGTAAGTCACGAAGAAATTATTGAGAACATCGATATCGGTGGACCAAGTATGCTGCGTAGTGGGGCAAAAAACTACAAATACATTCCAGTCATTGTTGATCCAAGTGACTATGACAATGTACTTAAAGAACTAAAAGAAAATGGTGAGACTTGTCCAATTACAAGAGAATACCTTGCCGCAAAAGTATTCCGCCACACAGCAAGTTATGACACAATCATCGCTGATTATCTAACAAAGAAAACAGGAGAAAAATATCCTGAAACATTTACGATGACATATGAAAAAGTGCAAGATTTACGTTATGGAGAAAACCCACACCAAGAAGCTGCCTTCTATAAAGGTGTCAATCCACAATACTCAATTGCACGTGCAAAACAACTACATGGAAAAGAACTTTCTTACAACAACATTCAAGATGCAAATGCATGTATTGAAGTGTTAAAAGAATTTAGTGAACCATGTGCAGTGGGAATGAAACACATGAATCCTTGTGGCGTAGGAATTGGTGCAACTATTGAAGAAGCATGGGATAAAGCATATGAAGCAGATCCAACTTCAATCTTTGGGGGGATTGTTTCATTTAACCGTGAAGTAAGTGTTGCTGTAGCCAAGAAACTAAGCCAAATTTTCTTAGAGATTATCATTGCTCCTTCATATGAAAAAGAAGCATTTGAAATCTTAAGTGCGAAAAAGAATATTCGTTTGATGGTGTTAGATACAAATTTAGATGTAGCACAAACAACGAAAGTAACAAATGTAAATGATGGATTACTTGTCCAAGACATGGATTTAATGCATGTAGAAGACATGGAATTAACCATCCCAACAAAACGCAAACCAACGGATGAAGAAATGAAGCAATTACTATTTGCATGGAAAGTAGTAAAACATGTAAAAAGTAATGCCATCGTTCTTGCCAAAGAGGATATGACAATTGGTGTCGGTGCTGGTCAAATGAACCGCGTCGGTGCTGCGAAGATTGCCATTGAACAAGCAGGTGAAAAAGCAAAAGGTAGTGTGCTAGCAAGTGATGCATTCTTCCCAATGCCAGATACTGTGGAAAATGCAATTGCTGCTGGAGTAAGTGCAATCATACAACCTGGTGGATCCATCAAGGATCAATTAAGCATTGATGCTTGTGATGAAGCAGGTATTGCAATGGTATTTACTGGAGTAAGACATTTTAAACACTAAAAGAAAAGGACAGAATACACAAATTCGTGTAATTCTGCCCTTTTTTAGTTGTTAGCGCACTGTTTTCGATATTCTGTTGGTGACATGTTCTCTTTTCGTTTAAATAAGAAACTGAAGTAGTTTGGATCACTATACCCAATTTCAAATGCGATATTTCCAAGTTTCTCGTTTGTTTCACGTAATAACTTTTTTGCGAGTGTAATACGCTTGTTTGTAATATACTCAATAAATGTCATATTCATCGCTTGTGAGAATATCGTACTAAAGTGTGATGGACTTAGTGCAATTTCTTCAGCGACATAATTTAATGAAATATCGGGACTACTGTAATTTTCATCAATTACTTTTAGAGCTTGTGTGATGACACTTCGATAGCGAGCCATCGAAGGATCAATTTTCGTGTTTAAGATAATTTCCAATAAATTGTTTAGCAAGGCTTGGTATTGTGTAACATTATTTGAAATTGCAGAGATACTTTCTGGTTCATTTAGAAATTGAAAATCAAATCCTTCAACCTGAAGTTCTTTCTTGCGAACAATCGTTAGTAATTCAAGCAATACGAAGTAACGATATACGCGATTACGTGCTTCTGAAGGATGTGCATCTTCAGGGAAATAACTTAGTAATTCGAGGAGTTGTGGAATATCTTCTTTACTACTTTCATTCAGTTTGACGATAAAATCTTTATTGAAAGGATTGGTTGGTGATAATTCACCATCGCGAAGATCATCTTCACAACTTAAAATGTTATCTGGACGTAATACCCCATAGCTTTTCATCATTAAATTTGTTGAATCAAAACATTGTTTGATTTCACTAATTCGATTCACAATTGGACCAATTGCAACACCGAGTTCAAATTGACCATCACGATCGAGCTCATGAAGTATGAAGTGCGCAAGTTGATAACTTTTTTCTAAGAGGGCTTCGCGATTTGCATCAAATAGTAAGAGCTTGATGTATTTTGTGGACATCGTACTAAAGATGCAACTGACATCATCAGTAAGTACACTTGCAAGCCTATCATAATAACGATGGTAATCCGATATTTCTTTTTCTGGTTTTGCGGAAACCAAAAGCACTGTATATTTCTTACCAACTAAATCTACACCCAATTCTTTTGCGCGTTCAATAGCTTTATCAACTTTGAGCTGTCCTTGAAATAGTGCTTCAAGAAAATTATTGCGGCTCATCACAGACATAATTGCATCTGTATTTCCCGGGTAATGATTTTCATTTTGATTCTGTTCGTTGAAGGCATCAATGGATTTACGTAGTGCAGTATATAATTCAGCTGATTTAATTGGTTTGAGTAAGTAATCATCGACACCCAGTTGAAGTGCTTGTTTGGCATAATCAAATTCATCAAATCCACTAATGATAATAATTCGAATCCAAGGGAAAATTTCTTTTGCTTCTTTTGCTAGCTGTAAACCATCCATAAATGGCATACGAATATCGGTGATAAGGATATCTGGTTTTAAATCCATCATCATCGATAAGCCAAGTTCACCATCTCCTGCTTCACCACAAAACTTTAAATCAAGTGCTTCACTATTTTCGATGATTTCATTGCGAATGGAATCGCGAATCAAATGTTCATCTTCTACGATGAATACTTTATACATACATAACACCTTCCTTTATTAATGGGTTCTTTGTTTTTGGTAATACGATTTTCATAGTGGTCCCTTTGCGATGTGCACTGGTAATATCAATGCGTGCTTTTAGTCCATAGTTTAATTTCAAGCGACGATTAACATTATACAAACCATAGCCACTTTCAAATTCATAATCCAATGGCATATCCAAATTGTTGCGAACCTCGTGTAGTTTTTCTTCAGACATTCCTACTCCATTATCTTTTACTTCAAAGACAATAGACTCTTCAGTTTCATAACCAATAATTTCAATAATTCCTTTACGACGTGAACCTTTCGTACCATGGTAGATAGCATTTTCAACGATTGGTTGTAAGATCATTTTTAGTACAGTCATATGCATGATTTCCTGTGGAATATCAATCGTATATTCCAGAGCAGCTCCATAACGTGTTTTCAAAATGGTTAGATAATCTTCAATGTGACGTTTCTCTTTTTCGATTGGAATCCAATCTTCTCCTTTGCTCAATGAGATGCGCAAGAAATCCGACAATGCAAAGGTCATCCGTTTTACATCTTCTAAACTTTCCTGGTTTGCTAGTGAGATAATTGCATCTAGCGTATTGTAGATAAAGTGAGGTGTAATTTGTGCTTGTAAGACTCGCAATTCACTTTGTGCTAAATGATACTGTTTATCTGCATTATCTTTTAATAAAACTTGTAAGTCATTTGCCATAATATTCAGTGATGAAGTAAGCTCTTCTAATTCTTCCATATTGGCAGGCGGACTTTGATATGTAAGGTTGCCTCGTGCAAGTTCTTTTGATAACAGGACAAGGTCATTAATCGGTTGTTCGATTTTATTTGTCATATTTCGTTGATTGCGACGAATAAAAATGATTGAACCAATAAAAATAAGAATTTGGAATATCGTTAAGACAATAAGGGTTTGCGTTAATGTATTACTCATTTGTGCAGCCATGTTGATTTCCAGTCGAACATAATCTTGTAAGACCGAATAGAGTAAATCATTCACTGAAACAATTTGTTTCATAATATCTTCGTTTTCTTTAACGGGAACTTCGTTTTGTAGGTTATAGATAATATCTTCTAAATATCCTTCAATCGTTTCAATTGTGCGAAGCGATACATCGATTAGTGTAGTTTCTTGTGTGGTTGATGCATGCTTGCGAATATCGAGCAACTGTTCACGAACATCATTTAGGGTATTAGATGAACTCATATTGGATACACTAGTTTGTCCGGTAACTAAATCCCAAACATTGGCAATCACTTCGTTTTTTACGATGGAACTTGTATCATCCGCTTTACTTACGTTGTCCACTAATTGTTGGTAAGTTAGAATTTGTCTTGTATAAATAACGGTATTAAATACCAATGGAATAATAATCAATAAAGAGATGATGACATTGGAGCGTTTGAGCATCTCTTTGATACTTGTTTGTCTTGAATGAAACATGATTAATAATTCCTTGGGGGAATCGCATCAAGATCCCCTTTATCTGAAAATACGGTTTCTGTCATATAGATCTCTCGTGGAATCTCTTTGTTGGAACCGTCTTCTTGGTATTTAAAATAACGTTCAATTGCACTTATTAAATAAGGACCGGCATCTGGGTTACACTCCACAACACAGTTTACGCGTCCTTTTTTTAGTTCCTTAATGACATCGTTTTGTCCATCAATTGTGATAATTTTAATATCTTTACCTGGTTTGATATCAACAGCATCCAATGCATCTAAAATACCCAAAGTCATTTCATCGTTATGTGAATAAATAATATCAATCTCTTTAATATTCTTTTCCTTAATATAGTTACGCATCAGTTCTTCACCCATCGTACGCGTGTAGTTTCCATATAAAGTCTCTTTAATTGTAAGTGTAATATTGGAACGATTGCGTATGGTTTCATCAAAACCAGAATGGCGAAGTATCGAACCATAAGAATCTGCATTTCCACTAACTTCTAAAATATTCACTTCACTTTTTTCATCACTAGTAAAACAGCTGCTTGCATATATTCCAGCACGATTTCCTTCTGCTTTGAAGTTAGGACCAATATGTGATGTAAATAATGAAGTATCATCAATGGTAATATCACGGTCGACCAGAATTACTGGAATATTGGCTTGTTTTGCTTCTTTTAGCACAGCATCCCATCCCGTATGTGAGATGGGTGTAAACACAATCATATCAACTTTATATGCAATAAATGCACGAATATCTTGGATTTGTTGGCTTTGTTGCATCATCCCGTTTCGATACATGACTTGATAGCCATCCGACTTCAATGCTGAAAGAATGGATTCGGTATGACGTTTACGCCATGAACTCTCAATACCGGATTGAGAAAAACCGATAATTATGTCTTTTTCAGGCTCACTTTCTTGCGGAGTACAACTCACATTTGCAAAGAGCAAACACAATCCGATAAGTATGACTTGTAGTTTTTTCATCATGACAAACTCCCTTATACACTTTCTATATTTTTATTATACCTTAATTCTTTGTTGGTGCTTTTAAAAAGAAAAAAACCAAGAAATCACAAAAAATATTCAAGATAGAATAGAAAAATTCAAAGAATTGAAGAATTATTTCAAGATGATTCAAATGGAACTTAATGTAATCGCTTTCATATTTCCATAAGATAGAAGTAGATACAGAGCACAAATAAAAGAGGAGGAATTATGAAAAAGCTTATTTTGAAAGTATTAACGGTAGTAATGCTTATGGGATCTACACTTGTGATGACAGGTTGTGGTTCAGATTCAGATTCTGGTGGATCATCAGATAAAGGATTTGTAGGTATCTCAATGCCTACAAAGTCAGCAGAACGTTGGATTGCTGATGGAAATAACATGGTCACTGAACTAGAAGCACTTGGGTATAAAACAGACTTGCAATATGGTGAAGATAAAGTAGAAAACCAAGTAGCACAAATTGAAAACATGATTACAAAAGGTGTAGATATCTTAGTCATCGCATCAATTGATGGTAGTGCCTTAACTGATGTTCTTCAAAAAGCACATGATGAAGATATCGTAGTTATCGCTTATGACCGCTTATTGATGAATTCGGAATATGTAGATTACTATTCAACATTTGATAACTTTGGTGTAGGAGTTTTACAAGCAACATACATTGAAGAAAAATTAGGCTTAAAAGATGGAGCTGGGCCATTCAATATTGAATTATTTGGTGGAAGTCCAGATGACAACAACGCATTAATTAACTTCAATGGAGTAATGAGTGTACTAGAAACATACATCGATAATGGACAATTAGTTGTACCTTCAGGACAAACAAACTTCAACCAAATCGCTACATTACGTTGGGATGGATCAACTGCACAAGCAAGAATGGATAACCTATTAAGTGCAAACTATACAGATAAAACATTAGATGCAGTCTTATCACCATATGACCCAATTAGTTTGGGAATCATCTCATCATTAAAAGGAGTAGGATATGGAGATGCAGATAAACCATTACCAGTAATCACAGGACAAGATGCAACAATCGCAGGAGTGAAATCAATTATCGCCGGAGAACAAACACAAACAATCTTCAAAGATACGAGAACACTAGCAAAAAACACAATCAAAATGATTGAAGCGATAACAGCAGGAAAAGAAGTAGAAGTAAATGATACAGAAACATATGACAACGGAGTAAAAGTTGTACCAACATATTTAGCAAACCCAGTATCAGTAGATAAAGAAAACTACAAGAAAGAGCTTATCGATACAGAATACTACACAGAAAAAGACTTAGCAGAGTAATCGATAACGATCTTTAAAACATAATTGTAGGAGGAGAACAATGGCAGATTATATCTTAGAAATGAATGACATTACCAAAGAATTTACCGGTGTCCGTGCTTTAGATAATGTAAATATTAAAGTAGAACGCGGTGAAATTCATGCACTATGTGGGGAAAACGGTGCAGGTAAGAGTACATTAATGAAGGTTCTAAGTGGGGTACACCCTGCGGGAACCTATAAAGGAAGCATCACTTACAATGGAAAGGAATGTGAATTCAAGAATATTCGTGATTCAGAAAAAGAAGGAATCGTTATTATTCACCAAGAACTTGCATTGATTCCATACTTATCGATAAAGGAAAATATCTTTTTAGGAAATGAACAAGCATCACGTGGTGTGATTGATTGGGATATGACCGAAAAGAAAACGGATAATTTATTGAAAGCAGTACGCTTAAATTTAGATCCAAACACATTGATTACACAAATCGGGGTAGGCCACCAACAATTGGTAGAAATCGCTAAAGCCTTCTCAAAGCAAGTGAAACTATTAATCCTTGATGAGCCTACTGCCGCTTTGAATGAAGAGGAAAGTGAAAACTTACTTGAGTTGATTCGTGAGTTTAAAAATCAAGGAATTACTTCCATTATCATTTCTCACAAATTAAATGAGATTGTAAGTATTGCAGATCGCATCACAATTATTCGTGATGGAAAAACAATTGAGACACTAACAAAAGATGATATTAGTGAAGATCGAATCATTCGTGGAATGGTTGGACGTGAATTAACCAATCGATATCCAAAGCGTGAACCAAATATTGGTGAGATTGCATTTGAGGTGAAAGATTGGAATGTTCATCATCCAGTTGATGAAGATCGTATTGTGAATCGTAATATCAACATGAATATTCGAAAAGGAGAAATCGTTGGGATTGCTGGTTTGATGGGTGCAGGTAGAACGGAATTTGCGATGAGCTTATTTGGACGTTCCTATGGGCAAAAAATCAGCGGACATATCTTTAAGGATGGTAAAGAAATCAAAATTAAAGATGTACCTTCGGCGATTCAACATGGACTTGCCTATGTTTCTGAAGACCGGAAAACATTGGGTTTAAATTTACTGATGGATATTCGTGAAAACATCTCGATGGCAAATTTAAAGAAGATTAGTCATCGTGGTGTACTTGATAAAGATGAAGAATTAAAAGAAGCAGATCATTATAAAGATGTGATGCGTATTAAGACAAGTTCTGTTCAACAAAATGTTGCAAGTCTTAGTGGTGGGAACCAACAAAAGGTTGTACTTGCAAAATGGTTGATGAGTAATCCAGATGTACTTTTCTTAGATGAACCAACGCGAGGAATTGATGTTGGGGCGAAATATGAAATTTACACAATTATTGAAGAAATTGCGAAACAAGGAAAATGTGTTTGCATAATCTCTTCGGAACTTCCTGAGATTTTGGGAATGTGTGATCGCATCTATACGATGAGTGAAGGACAATTTACTGGTGAAGTCTCAAGAAGTGATGCAAATCAAGAAGTCTTGATGAACTTGATGACGAAAGAGGGAGAAGCTTAAGATGGAAAAACTAACTACGTTAAAAGAAAAAGCATTAAATTTATTTAGCAAATATAGTATGATTATCATTCTAGTTGTCTTATTGATTGGGTTCCAAATCACAACTGATGGAATTCTGATGAGACCACTAAATATTACAAACCTAGTACTACAAAACAGTCATATCTTTGTATTATCAGCAGGGATGTTACTTGTTGTATTACTTGGACATGTCGATTTATCCGTTGGTTCGGTTATGGCCTTTGTTGGGGCGATTGCAGGATTCTTAATGATCAACTACAAAGTGGATCCAATCATTGCCATTCCCGTATGTTTATTAGTTGGAGCAATCATTGGTGCATGGCAAGGATTCTGGGTCGCATATGTTGAAATTCCAGCATTCATTGTGACGTTATCAGGATTGTTGATGTTTAGAGGACTTACACAAGTAGTTCTTGGTGGACAATCATTAGCACCATTCCCAACAAGTTTTAACTTCTTTGCCAATGGATATCTGCCAGATGTCGCTGGTGGAGATCACATGCACTATGTATCGATGATTATTGGAATTGTATTATCATTAGCACTTGTATTTACACAATTCCGAACACGTGAAAAAAGAAAAAAGAATGGGTTTATTGTTGAATCACAAACTGCATTCTTAGTGAAATCATTATTTATGGTTATTGTATTTGTTGGAGGAACATATATCTTTGCGACATACAAAGGATATCCAATTATTTTAATCATCTTAGCAGTTATGGTTGCAGGGTATGGTTTTCTAACAAACAAAACCGTTGCAGGACGTCAAATTTATGCAACAGGTGGAAATAAAAAAGCTGCAGAATTATCAGGAATTAAAACAAAGAAAATTACATTCTGGGTATTTGTGAATATGGGTGTGATGGCGGCTTTAGCTGGACTGATTATGGCAGCACGTTTAAATGCGGCAACACCACAAGCAGGAACATCAATGGAACTAGATGCAATGGCAGCAGTATACTTTGGTGGAGCAAGTACTTCAGGTGGTATTGGTACTATCATGGGAGCGATCATCGGTGGTCTTGTGATGGGGGTACTAAACAACGGTATGTCAATCATGGGTGTAGGTGTTGACTGGCAACAAGCAATCAAAGGGTTAATTTTACTCCTTGCAGTTGTCTTAGATATCTATAATAAAAAGAAAAGAAAGTAGTGTGTGTATATATGAATAACCAAAAAGAATATACGATCTTACTTATCTGTAGTGCAGGAGTATCGACAGGAATTATTGTCAAACAAATGCAACATATTGCAGACCAAAGAGGCTTGCATGCACATATCTATTCGGCTCCAGCACTATTAGCCGAACAAATTATTCAAACACAGAAATTAGATGCCTTGCTGATTGGGCCACAATCAGAGTATGAAATTAATAGGTTAAAAGATTACTTACAAGTAAAAGCAATCCCTTATACATTGATTAAAAAGGAAGACTATGAGACGATAAATGGGAATGCAATACTTGATGAGGCAATCGAACTAATAAGCAACAGTAATTAACTTAGAGGAGGAACTATGAAAAAGCTTATTTTAAAAGTATTAACGGTAGTAATGCTTATGGGATCAACACTTGTGATGACAGGTTGTGGTTCAGATTCAGATTCTGGTGGATCATCAGATAAAGGATTTGTAGGTATCTCAATGCCTACGAAGTCAGCAGAACGTTGGATTGCTGATGGAAATAACATGGTCACTGAACTAGAAGCACTTGGCTATAAAACAGACTTACAATATGGTGAAGATAAAGTAGAAAACCAAGTAGCACAAATTGAAAACATGATCACAAAAGGTGTAGATATCTTAGTTATCGCATCAATTGATGGTAGTGCCTTAACTGATGTTCTTCAAAAAGCACATGATGAAGATATCGTAGTTATCGCATATGACCGCTTATTAATGAATTCGGAATATGTAGATTACTATTCAACATTTGATAACTTTGGTGTAGGAGTTTTACAAGCAACATACATTGAAGAAAAATTAGGCTTAAAAGATGGAGCAGGACCATTCAATATTGAATTATTCGGTGGAAGTCCAGATGACAACAACGCATTAATTAACTTCAATGGAGTAATGAGTGTACTAGAAACATATATCGATAATGAACAACTGGTTGTGCCTTCAGGACAAACAAACTTTAACCAAATCGCAACATTACGTTGGGATGGATCTACTGCACAAGCAAGAATGGATAACCTATTAAGTGCAAACTATACAGATAAAACATTAGATGCAGTCTTATCACCATATGACCCAATTAGTTTGGGAATCATCTCATCATTAAAAGGAGTGGGATATGGAGATGCAGATAAACCATTACCAGTAATCACAGGACAAGATGCAACAATCGCAGGAGTGAAATCAATTATCGCAGGAGAACAAACACAAACAATCTTCAAAGATACAAGAACACTAGCAAAAAACACAATCAAAATGATTGAAGCGATAACTGCAGGAAAAGAAGTAGAAGTAAATGATACAGAAACATATGACAACGGAGTAAAAGTTGTACCAACATATTTAGCAAACCCAGTATCAGTAGATAAAGAAAACTACAAGAAAGAACTTATCGATACAGAATACTACACAGAAAAAGACTTAGCAGAGTAAACATTGAATCATATACTTACAAAAACCGTCGTATTATCATGACGGTTTTTATGTGCAAATATGGATGATTTTAGTACTGATAAGTATAGATTCATAAAATGCTTAACATATTTTTAAAAATATATTATAATTTCATAAGTGTGTTTGAAGCAATAAGAAAAAAGGGAGACTTATGAAAAACTTATTAGAAACGTATTTTTCGAAGAAGAATCTTCGATTGATTTCCATGGCTATGGGAGTCGCAGCTTTAATTTTTTACTTTGTTGTAAAAAGCATTACCTCATCAATTGCTAGTGGTGGTTCACTAGGCTTGTTCACATTTGTGTTTATTGTATTCTATGTATTTATTGCATTGACATCAGTAATAGCGATTTACTATGCATACCGCATTTACTTTAAGAATCAAGATAAAGACATTTCAGTGGCAATTACTTTTGGGGTTTGTTGCTGGACAATTTTAATTTTATTATTAAATATTCAAACGCTTGTATTCTTTATTAAAGTTGCTAATGCTTCATCGATTTGGGATTTGGCAGGACTAGCAAGTAGTGCAGCTAATGTAGAGACGTTTGCACAGTTACTTGATTTAACACTTTGGGTACTTGTAATATTAGCAGGGTATAATGGATACATGTTTAATAAAACAAAAGGTATGGTAGAAGAAACGGTACAACCAACGGCTACATCTACAGAAGCAAATACAACAGCAGGGGCGAGTGCATCGACTACAAGCACAACGCCTGATTTAGATAAAAAACCAAATGAAACAGTAGAAAAGATAAAAGGATTTGTTTCAACGAAAAAAGGTAAGGGAATCATTGCAGGAGTGTTGGTAGCATGTTTAGTAATTGTTGTAGCACTTAATGTACTTGGAAACCGCAAAACTGAAATTGACTTAACGAAAGCAGTAGAAGTGACATTTGAAGGTGTATCTGGTGATGGATATGCGTATATCTCTAATGATGAAATAGAATATGATGGAAATGATGATGATGTTGAAGAATTCATCGACACTGTATACTTCACATTGAGTAAAACAAGTGGTTTGAAAAATGGAGATGAAATTACTTTAAAGGCAAAATACAGTAGTTCAGCTGCAGAGGAATACAAAATTAATCCAACTAACGATAAAATTACGGTTACAGTTGAAGGTTTAGAGATTGAATTTGAAAGCTATGATGATTTAAGCAAAGACGAAAAGAAAAAAGTAGAAACCGCTTGGACAGAATATTTTGAAGAAGGATCAAACTTCGACGAAGAAGTAAGAGATGAATTGGAATATGACTTCAAACGTGATTCAACAATTGCTTTATCAGATAAACAAGTTATTGGAAGATACTATGGAGACAGTGATTATTCTGGAGATGACGTAATCGTATACGTTGTAAAAGTTACGGCTTCAGGTACAGAACGCTATGATGATAAAGAAAAGAAAATGACAAAATACTATCATATTGCACTACCAGAAGTAACACCAAAGACAATTGAAAAAGTGAAGAAGAGTAAATTTGAATTAACATATAGTAGTGAAATTACTGATGTTGAAAATGATGAAGAAGCACTTGAAGAAACTGTAGATTACTATGAAGGTAGATACAACGATTACACAATGACAAAACTTAAATAATTACATAAGACAGACTTCGGTTTGTCTTTTTATTTATAAAACACAGAACAATAGTAAAATAATTCATAAAAGCCTTGGCAAGACAAAGAATTAATGTTATATAATAAAGATGGAATATAAATAAGGGTTGGTGATAACGTGGAAATGAAAATATGTATCGTTGATGACGAACAAGAACAAATCGATCGACTACAAGAATATATCAATCAACATGAAACGTTTTTAGAGTTTAAAACCATAACATTTCATGATTCGACAGATGTAAATATTCTTGTCGAAGAATTTGATTTGTATTTCTTAGATATCGATATGCCTAAGCGAACAGGTTTTGAGTTAGCGAAGATGATTCAAAAGAAATATCCAGATGCAATCTTTATATTTGTAAGTGCTCATAGTGAATTTGTTTATGACTCGTTTAAGTTTAATGCGTTTTATTTTGTAAGAAAGTTCACTTTTGAAGCTGATATGATTGATGCCCTTCATCTAGCAGAAAATAAATTGAAGAAATATGCAAAAAAATATGAAATTAATAGTGTAGATGGAGAAAAACAAATTGTGAATTTTGGAAATATTTTATATTTTGAGAAAATGATCAATCAATTGTTGGTGACACTAACAAATGGAAAGACGTATACCGAACGTAAAAGTATGAAACAACTACTGCAAGAAGTAAATTTAGATCTTGTAGGTTTTGTGTTAATCAATGCGGGTACGTGTGTCAATTTAAAAGGTGTAAATAAGCTTGTAGACAGCGAAATGGTGATGAGTAATGGAGAACATTTAGCCATCAGTCGCCGTCGTTTTAGTGATGTGCGAAATGCGTATCATCGTTTTTTGATGGAGAGTGAATAATGCGAACAATTGAAGTAGATTTTTTATACAATGTCGTTCAAAGTCTTTTGATCGTATCTTTTTTTGTGCGCTATTTTAAGATGAAAAGTAATTTCACTCCAGCGCACTTTATATTGTGGGTACTAATTTGTACGGTTGGTTCGATGTTCAGTGGATTGGAAAGTACAGCAGCAAGACAAGTTAATATCTTAATTACTTCGGTATTTTATATCCCATGGCTTTACTATTATGCATATGGACCAAATATCGAGAAAATATTTATTACGTTTTTTGCTTTACAACTAAGTGCGATGTGTTCTTCTTTGGTGACAATTATTCTGTCATTCTTTTTATATCAAAACATAAATCTGTATTTAGTTGTGGATCAGTATTATGATTTAATTGTTTGGTTAACGTATATATTGTTTGCGATAGCTACATATTTGATATCCAATCAAAGAAAACACATTCGCTCACATATGGATAATGTCATGTTGCAATGGTTTATCCTATTTCTTATCGTAGTAACCATTATGTATTTATCACTCGAACATGTCATTTTTAAAGATGTACTTGTGATCACCGATATGATGCTAGCTCTAATTGGATTGTTTGTTGTTGTTATTTCAGTATTTATTCTTTTTTTTCATATGCAAGCTAGTAAGGAAAAAGAAATTGAAAGTGGACTAAAGATGCGTTCACTTGAATTTGAAAGTCATTTATACGATATGGCACTTAACGCCAATCAAGAAACGCGAAAGATCAATCATGATCTAAAACACTTTGTGACTCATATGAAGTATTTATTAGAAAAAGGGCAATATGAATTGCTTGATCATGAACTTGATGATTTCATAGGGAAAGTTGATAAAAATAGTTTGGTACTCACAAACAATACGATCATCGATTATATTTTAAATTTAAAGCATACAATTGCATTAGAAAAAGGTGTATCGATGCGTTATGTGATTAATGTAAGTGAAGATGCACATATCAACAATGTAGATATGTCGATTTTACTTGGGAATTTAATTGATAATGCAATTGAAAATGCCAATGATGGTGTAGTTGAAGTGCGTGCAGAAAATAAAAATGAATATGTTCATATTACAGTAAGTAATGCGATAAAAGAAAGTGTGCTTGAACATAATCCAGATTTCAAATCTTCAAAAAAAGGACGAAATCATGGACATGGACTAGTCAGTGTACGCGAAATTATTGAGCGAAATGAAGGGTCTATGGAAATCAAAGAAAGCCAAGGAAGGTTTATTGTATCTGCACTTTTCAAAGAGAGTTAATGTGGAAAACAACCCCTTATTTCTTATTAAAATTGTGAAATATAACCATTTTTCACGAATTAAATACCAATAATCACGATTTTATTACAAACCAAAAAATTTAGTGTATGATGTGTCCGTGAAGAGGAATACATCGGAATTAAGGGCAATGGTTCAGTTGTTTCACTCTTTATAGAAAAATCAGATTTTGGAATAAGTCATGGCGATATCTTATAATGTACTCATAATAACAAGCGCTATAATATTATTTCTCCAATCGTTCAATCAAAAAAAAGAGGGATAACACTTGCAAACAACATAATCGTGTATAAGGGTGTAAAGGAATAGGAAGTTTTTGGTTGAAACTTATCGACATAGACTTGAGGGGCAAATTCAAATTCTGAAGAAGACATTGGGAAACTGATGTCTTTTTTTCTATATATTCATAATGATATGAATTGATAAGAAAATCTAATGAAAAATAATAATTGATAAAAAATAGTTATGAGAATGGCGAAATCATCGTATTATTCGTATATAGTGATTGAAAAAGTTGATGTAGTCATATGAAATCGTATATTGGTATAAGTGATTTGTAGCTAATTTCGCATTGAAATGCATATAAATTTAAATAATTGTGTCTTTAAAATAAGGATATTAGCTTAACTTAGTCCATGATTTGTGAATAATTCACAAGTGATAACGCTTACACGTAATGATTGATGCATTATATCCAAATACATATTATTCTTTGCGATTTTTAGGAGTACAATATAGGACATTGGGAGGTTTGTTATGTCGTATCATTATTTGTTGGATTTAGCCGCAATATTAATATCTACTAAGATTTTGGGGTTGTTTACAAAAAAAGTAGCAATGCCGCAAGTTGTTGGAGCTTTACTCTCTGGACTTATTCTTGGTCCAATGGGGTTAAACTTTTTACAAGAGACGGATTTTATTATTCAAGTAAGTGAAGTAGGGGTTATTATTTTAATGTTCTCTGCTGGACTTGAAAGTGATGTAAAAGAATTAAAGAAAAGTGGAAAGGCTAGTTTTCTGGTTGCTTGTTTAGGGGTTATTGTTCCTTTAGCTGGAGGATTTGCTTTGGCGCACTTCTATCCAATTGGAACAACAGATCTATTAAAGAACATCTTTATTGGAGTTATCTTAACTGCGACATCTGTAAGTATTACAGTTGAAACATTAAAAGAGTTAGGAAAATTAACATCACGTAGTGGGAATATTATTTTGGGAGCTGCATTAATCGATGACATTTTAGGGATCATTGCATTAACTGTAATTATTGGACTCTCAAAAGGGAATGTGGATATTCTAACAGTATTATTAAAAATCGTAGGATTCTTTGCGATTAGTATGGTTCTAGGATACTTTATCCACAAATACTTTGATAAGTGGATGCGTTCAGCATCATTTGACTTACGACGTTTCCCCTTAATTGCCTTTGCATTTTGTTTGTTTTGGTCATATGTAGCTGAAGAAGTATTCGGTGTAGCGGATATTACTGGAGCCTTTGTGGCAGGACTGATGATTGCCAAAACTTATCGTTGTAGTTATGTAACACACCGTGTAGAAACACTAGGATATTTATTTTTTGCCCCATGTTTCTTTGCAAGTATTGGATTGAAAGTAATCTTACCAGAAATGGGAGCGAATATTATCATCTTTAGTATTCTCCTTTGTATTATTGCTGTACTTACAAAAATCGTCGGTTGTGCACTTGGTGCGAAACTATGTAACTTACCAAACCGCACATGTTTACGTGTTGGTGTAGGAATGATTTGTCGTGGTGAGGTTGCCTTAATTGTGGCAAGTAAAGGTCTAGCAGCAGGTTTAATTAGTGAAACAATGTTTGCCCCTGTGATCATTATGGTTATTGTTACTACTATCGTAACGCCAATCTTATTGAAGGTTGTTTACAAGGATGGAGATAACAAAACTGTAGAAGCAGATGACCCATTAATTAACCGTATGGAGAAATGCGATATCCAAGCATAACAATTAGGGATTTTCGTTGAAAGTGTCAGTTTCAAGTAGTATAATTAGTCTTGAAGAAAAAAAATCAAATAAAGGAAATAAAGGAGATTTTATGCTAAAAGTTTTAGAACACCCACTGATTACTCACAAGTTAACGCAAATGCGTAAAAAAGAGACAAAAACGAAAGATTTTCGTGAAAATTTAGATGAGATTGGTGGATTAATGGCTTATGAAATTACACGTAATTTACCAGTGCGTGAAGTGGAAATTGAAACGCCAGTAACAGCAATGAAAACGTATGAATTAGAAAAGGATATCATCTTAGTACCAATCTTAAGAGCTGGACTGGGAATGGTTGGTGGAATTAGTAATTTGATTCCAACGGTAAAAGTTGCACACGTTGGACTGTACCGTGATGAAACAACATTACAACCACATGTATATTTTGAAAAATATCCAGTTGGAATTGAAAATGCAGTCGTGATGATTGTTGACCCAATGTTGGCAACTGGTGGTAGTGCCAATGCAGCTATCGACATGGTGAAAAAACAAGGAGCTAAAGATATTCGTCTGGTTTGTCTTGTTGGTGCACCTGAAGGTGTAAAAGCTGTTGAAAAAGCACATCCAGATGTAGATATTTATTTAGCAGCATTAGATGAAAAATTAAACGATCAAGGATACATTGTTCCTGGATTGGGTGATGCTGGAGACCGTATTTTCGGTACGAAGTAATGAAACAAATGGAAGCGACACGTTTTGTTGGACGTGTTGTGCTTGGAAGTATACTTGCAGTCTTTGGTGGCTTGTGGCTAGATGATACATTTGGCACGAAACCTTGGATTATGCTTGGACTTCTACTTTATGTCTTAGTTGGAAGTCTTATAACTCTTGTAAAGGATGTGGGAGGTAGTGATGAGAAATAAGCAATTTAGTCAAATCGAACGACTTGCTATAGGAATTGCCCTTATCAGTGCTGCCATCATCTATCTAATTACAAGAAATACACAAGACATCTTTAGTGTTCTATATGGAGCACTCATTGCGATTGCTGGATTTCACAGTATCGTTATTTCAAGTCAAAGTTTAATTGATAATCCAAATAAAGCAAAAAATTTAGCGATTATGCAGTATGCATTTCGCTATATCATCTATTTAGTTCTACTTGTCGTTGGTTATATCTTCCTACATTTAGAATTGGTAGGTATGTTAGTTGGTTTTGTCAGTTTAAGTTTTGCGATTAAAATTCATGCAATTTTGACGCATGGAAAGGAGGTTTGATCATGGGAGACGGAATACTAATTAAAATCGGAGATTTTGATTTATTTGTTCACCAAACCATCGTCATTTGGATCGGTGTTGGAATTCTGGTTTGTGCCCTTCTTATTTGGGGTGGAAACAAACTCAAGCATGCAGACCCAACAAAGCCACCAAAAGGAGCAGTACTTGTATTTGAAACAATTGTTAACTTATGTGCGATGGTGGTCAAAGGAAATTTAAATAAGAAAACATGGAAGTTCTTACCATATTTTGGAACAATCATGATTATGATGGTTATCTCAAATCTTTTAGGATTGTTCGGTTTACAACCACCAACATCGAATTTATCACTAGCGATGGTACTTGCTATTGGTATCTTCTTGTTGATTCACTTTAGTGATATTAAAAACCATGGTATTAAAGGAAAGTGGAAAGCATTAACAGATCCAGTTCCGTTATTATTACCATTAAATGTGATTGGTGATATCGCCTTTCCAGTATCGTTAACCCTACGTTTGTTTGGAAACATGCTTGGTGGAAGTATCATCATGGCACTTGTATATGTACTAGTAAAAGCAGCAATGCCTTTTACGGGTATATTATTAGCGGTTACGCCGTTTTTACACATGTACTTTGATATGTTTACGGCATTTATGCAAACCTACATTTTCTTCACGTTAGCCACATTCTTCTTATCAGATGCTGTGGATGCCGCGGAAGAGTAAAAATAGAAAATTCATATAGGAGGAAAATATTATGGAATTCAATGAAGCATTTGTTACAGGATTAGCTTGTTTAGGAGCTGGTATTGCCATGATTGGTGGTCTAGGAGCAGGAATTGGTCAAGGGATCGCTGCTGGTAAAGGAGCGGAAGCTGTTGGACGTAACCCTGAAGCTGCAGATAAAATTCGTTCAATCATGGTATTAGGGATTGCCCTTGCTGAGACAACAGGGATTTATGCCTTGGTAATTGCCTTATTATTAATTTTCTTAAAGTAGTAGTTAGATTAGAAAGAGGAGGCCACTTATGGATATTAACATAAGCAATTATTTACGTATCAACTTACAAGATATGGCACTCGTTTTAATTTCTACGGCTTTGATTATACTTATTGCGAAGAAATTCTTTTGGAAGTATGCACAAGCATATTTGGATGGACGTAGTGCATTTGTCGCTGGAGAACTAGAAGCAGCGCAAGACAATCGCCAACAAAGTGAACAAATGAAAAGCGAGTATGAAGAAAAACTTGCAAATGCGCACGATGAAGCGGTTGGCATTATTGAAAGTGCAAAACATAAAGCAGGGGTGGAAGCTAACCAAATTTTGGAACAAGCGCACAACGATGCACGTATGTACAAAGAAAAAGCACAAGTTGAAATAGAAAAAGAAAAAACGAGTATTCGTAAAAATATTAAAGATGAAATTAGTGACATCGCATTCTTAGCTGCTAAAAAAGTAGTAGAAAAAGAAATGGATGACGAAACACATAAAAAATATGTGCAAGATTTCATCGAACAAGCGCAAGAGGATGAGTCATGGCAAGCGTAATTGCTAGTCGTTATGCACAAGCTCTTTTTGAACTTGCAAAACAAGAAGACCTACTTGATGCATGTAAAGAAGATTTACATGTAATTGTTGAAGGTATGGTCCAATATCCGGAATTGTTTGCACTATTAAAACATCCAAGAATTGATAAAAAAGAGCGTAAAGATATCGTAATGAAATCTTTTTCTGGCGGACAAACGTATGTGATGAACTTTGTGAAGTTATTAATCGATCGTAATCGTTTTGCAAGCATTAAAGAAATTGAAAAACGTTATCAAGAACTTTATAACGAAGAAAAAGGTATTGAAATCGCCTATATTCAAAGTGCTTTACCATTATCTGATACAGAGGAAAAGCAAATTGTGGATATGTTAAAAGCAAAATTAAAAAAGGACATTATTGCCAAAGTGAGTATCAAGCCAGAATTGATTGCTGGTTTACGCATTCAAGTTGCAGGTGATGTACTTGATAATTCTGCAAGCAATCGTTTACAACGATTGAAAGAACAAGCCAAAAACTCATAGAAAAGCGAGGAGGAAGTTATGGATTTACGACCAGAAGAAATTAGTGACATTATCAAAGAGCAGATTAAGCGTTATGATGATGCATTAGAAATATCTGAAACAGGAACAGTCATCAGTGTTGGTGATGGAATCGCGCTAATCTATGGATTGGAAAAAGCGATGGCAGGAGAATTGCTTCTTTTCCCTAATGATCTTTATGGAATGGTATTGAACCTTGAAGAAGAGCACGTTGGTGCAGTTTTGATGGGTGATGACAGTAAAGTTCGTGAAGGTGATGAAGTAAAACGTACCGGACGTATTATTGAGGTACCTGTTGGTGACATGATGCTAGGACGTGTAGTAAACGCACTAGGTCAAGCCATTGATGGAGGGGACCCAATTGTCAGTGACAAATATCGTCCAATTGAGCGTGTAGCTCCTGGAGTTATGACACGTAAAAGTGTACATCAACCATTACAAACCGGTCTAAAAAGTATTGACTCAATGATTCCAATTGGAAAAGGACAACGTGAGTTAATTATCGGAGACCGTCAAACTGGGAAAACCGCAATTGCGATTGATACGATTTTGAACCAAAAGGGACAAAACGTAAAATGTATCTATGTTGCAATTGGACAAAAAGCAAGTACTGTAGCACAAATCGTTGAAAAACTACGTCACTACGGAGCACTTGAATACACAACTATCGTAACAAGTACTGCTAGTGATGCAGCACCATTACAATATATTGCACCATACGCAGGATGTGCGATTGGTGAAGAATGGATGGATAACGGACAAGATGTACTAATTGTTTATGATGATTTAAGTAAACATGCGGTTGCTTACCGTACCATGTCCTTACTATTAAAACGTCCACCAGGACGTGAAGCATATCCAGGGGATGTATTCTATTTACACTCAAGACTACTTGAACGTAGTGCGAAGTTAAATGAAGAACACGGACTTGGATCATTAACCGCATTACCAATTATCGAAACACAAGCAGGTGATATTGCTGCTTATATTCCAACAAACGTAATTTCGATTACGGATGGACAAATTTTCTTACAAACCGAATTGTTTAACGGTGGGATTCGCCCAGCAGTAGATAGTGGATTATCAGTAAGTCGTGTTGGTAGTGCAGCACAAGTAAAAGCGATGAAACAAGTATCTGGTTCATTGAAACTTGAACTTGCACAATTCCGTGAAATGCAAGCCTTTGCACAATTCGGAAGTGATTTAGATGCATCAACAAAAGCAACACTTGATCATGGAGAACGTTTGGTAGAATTATTAAAACAACACCAATATTCACCATTATCAGTAAGTGAGCAAGTCATCTCATTATTTGCGGCAAAACACCGTTACTTAAAAGAGATTGCAGTTGAAGATGTACTTGAATATGAATCTGGTTTACACCAATTCATTAAAGATTACCACAACGATATTATGGAAACATTAGATCGTGAAAAAGAAATCGATGATGCATTGGAAGAAAATATGAAAGCTGCTATTAAGGAATACACAGATAAATTCGTTAGTTTAAGTAAGAATGGCAAATAAGTTAGAAATTAAAAACCGAATTCGTTCGGTTGATTCAACCAAGAAGATTACCAAAGCCATGCAACTTGTAGCAGCAAGTAAACTTAGAAAACAAAAAGACTTGATGGATACAAACCGCACTTATGCAATGTATCTTCAAGAAGTTGTAGAACACATCTTATCTACAATAAAAACCAGTGATCATCCGTTTCTAAAACGCTCACAAACAGAAAAACGATTGATCATTGTATATACAAGCGATATGGGATTATGTGGTGGATACAATGCCAACACGTACAAATTGCTTGAAGCTTCTATCAATGAGGGGGATGAAGTCATCATTGTTGGTTCACGCGGAACAACCTATTTAAAACGTCGTGATTTAAACATCATACAAACCAAAATCGGAGTAAGTGAAGAAGGATATGAAGATATTCTAGATATTGCAGAACTTGCTTTAAAACAATACACAAGTGGTGTTGTTGGAAGTATTGAAGTACTATATACCAAATTCGTAAACTCAATGGATTTTGAACCACAACTCGAACGTTTATTACCAGCGACTCGTAATGAAGAACTGGAAAAAGATGTGGTTAAACAAGATGTGATTTTTGAACCAGCAGGAGATACGATTTTAGATGAACTGATTCCGTTGTATTTAAAATCATTACTTTACTCTCGTTGGATTGAAACTAAAACAAGTGAGCAAGCATCGCGTCAAAATGCGATGGAAAATGCAACAGATAACGCACAAGAGTTGCGTGATGAACTCGAACTGAAATTTAACCAAGCGCGCCAAGCATCAATTACGCAAGAAATTACGGAAATTGTTGGTGGTGCTAATGCACAATAGGAGGAATATATGAGTCAAAATATAGGAAAAATTGTTCAGGTCATTGGACCGGTTGTCGATATCGTTTATGATGGCGATAACTTACCACAATTGTTAAATGCGATTGAAATTCCTCGCGAAGGTGATGAAAGCCTTGTAGTTGAAGTCAGTCAACATATTGGTGATGAACGTGTTCGCTGTATTGCGATGGGGTCAACAGATGGACTTGTCCGTGGAATGGATGCCATTGATACAGGAGCACCAATCTCAGTACCAGTAGGAGAAGAAGTACTTGGACGTATGTTTAACGTACTTGGACGTGAAATTGATGAAATGCCACCACTAGGTGATAATGTAAAACGTATGCCAATTCACCGTGAAGCACCAAGCTTTGATGAACAACAAACATCAGCTGAAGTACTAGAAACGGGAATTAAAGTTATTGACTTACTATGTCCTTATGCAAAAGGTGGTAAGATTGGACTTTTTGGAGGAGCTGGGGTTGGTAAAACCGTGCTTATCCAAGAGTTAATTCACAATATTGCTAAAGAACATGGTGGACGAAGTGTTGTTACCGGTGTAGGAGAACGTACACGTGAAGGAAATGACATGTACCATGAAATGAAAGATTCAGGTGTACTTGATAAAACCGTGCTTGTTTATGGACAAATGAATGAAAGTCCAGGAGCAAGAATGCGTGTTGCCTTAACTGGATTAACAATGGCTGAATACTACCGTGATGTAGATCATCAAGATGTATTACTATTCGTTGATAACATCTTCCGTTTTACACAAGCGGGAAGTGAAGTTAGTGCCTTACTAGGACGTATGCCTAGTGCTGTAGGTTACCAACCAACACTAGCTACCGAAATGGGGCAACTACAAGAACGTATTACGTCAACTCGTAATGGATCTATTACATCTGTACAAGCCGTTTATGTGCCTGCGGATGACCTTACCGATCCTGCACCAGCAACTGCCTTTACACACCTTGATGCCAAAACGGTACTTGACCGTGGTATTGCATCATTAGGTATTTATCCAGCAGTTGACCCACTGGAATCAAGTTCTCGTATGCTTGATCCATTAATTGTTGGGGATGAACACTACACAGTTGCACGTGATGTGCAAAGCTTATTACAACGCTATAAAGAACTTCAAGATATTATCGCTATCTTGGGTATGGATGAATTAAGTGAAGAAGATAAGACAACGGTAAACCGTGCACGTCGTGTACGTAACTTCTTATCACAACCATTTAACGTTGCTGAACCATTCAACGGAATGGCAGGAAAATATGTACCAATGAGTGAAACGATTCGTTCACTAAAAGAAGTACTAGAAGGTAAATACGATCACCTTCCAGAACAAGCATTCTTATACGTAGGTACTATTGAGGAAGTTGTCGAAAAAGCAAAAACGCTTGAGGTGTAAATATGATTGATGTACGAATCATTACCCCAGGTGGTATGTACTTACATACAGAAGTTGATCAACTCAACGCGCGTTCTGTAGATGGAAACTTTGGACTTTTACCAGATCACATGCCAATGGTTGCAATGCTTGATATTTCAAGCATGACCTTGATTCGTGATGGTGTGGAAAAAGACTATGCGGTATCTGGTGGATTACTTGAATACTCTAAAAATATTGTGACAGTATTAACTGATGCAATTGAAGGAGAAGAAGACATCGATATTGAACGTGCGAAAGCAGCAAAAGAGCGTGCTGAAAAACGTTTACAAGCCAAAGAACACAGCTTGAATATGCGTCGTGCAGAAGTTGCTTTACGTAAAGCGATTAACCGTATCAACGTAAAAGGAAAATAATGAGATATAGTTTCGGCTATATCTTTTTTTTGAGTATCAAAGCACCTAGTTTTAACAAATTCAATATAAAAATCGATATACCTACAAAAACACTAGGAAAATAAATGACATATTCCGCGTTTTTCAAATCAAAAAAGTACATATTATTCGATAAATAAAAGAGTATTTGAATATTACATCGATTTTACTGAATTGGAAATTGTATATATCAAATTTTTAAAAAAGTTTACCCACTATATCGAAACTCATATAAAATTCAAGACAATATATAATTTAATAATCATATTGTAAGTATCGGTTTAATATACTACAATATTAGTAGGATATATAATCTAACTGATTTACTATATGAACAAGTTCGAAGTGATTTCCCAATTACATATCTAGCTTCGAAACAACCCAATTGCTAATTACTTTTATAACCCTGTATAAAACTAATTCTTGTTCAAAATAACCACATAGAGTAGTTTCCTTTACACACACTAATTAACTCAAAACTATGAAGGCGTATCATCCATACGCAGGTGAATCAATTTGACATATTATCCGGCAGAAAAAAAGGAGTGCTTTCCCTGCATTCCTTTTTTTTACGTTTCGATAGTGATATCGTATTGCTACACTTTCTTAACATAAATTAACGAAGTCTTTTTGAAATCTATAAGTTCTCTTTATATTTCTTTTGTAATGTGTAGTTATGCAAAAGGAGGAATTTATGCGTAAACTATGGATATTTGGAGTGTGTTGTTTATTACTTGTTGGTTGTTCTACTAACCAAAAAACAACAAAGAAAACAGAATTGCTTGTTGGAGGATCCACAAGTATACAACCATTGATGGAGAAACTTGCAGAAGACTACATGAAGCAAAATGAGATGAAAGTATCTGTGCAAGGTGGTGGCTCGAGTATGGGAGTTAAAGGTGCAAATGAAGGTGTGCTAGATATTGGCATGGTTTCAAGAGAACTGAAGGACGATGAGAAAGAAGAATTAGATGAACAAGTGATTGCGCTTGATGGAATTGTCGTGATTGTAAATCAAGCAAATACAATTCAAAATATAACACTTGAGCAGTTACATGAAATCTATACAGGTAAGATAACCAATTGGAAACAACTTGGTGGAAAAGATGCAATAATCTCAGTTGTAAGTCGTGAAGAAGGAAGTGGAACGCGAGATGGATTTGAATCAATTGTAGGATTTGAATCAAGTGAACTTATTCAAAATGCGGATATTCAAAATGCAACAGGTGGTGTGATATCTACAGTAAGTACAAATAACAATGCGATTGGGTTTATCTCAATGGGTTCGGTTTCTGATCAAGTCGATGTACTTAGAGTAAACGATATAACGCCAAGTGTAGAAACAATTACAAATGGAAGTTATGTTTTACAACGTCCGTTAATACTTGTCACAAAGAAAGAAAATCATGATGCACAAGAGTTCTATGATTTTATCTTTTCTAAGACAGGAAAAGAAGTCATTGAGAAACTGCATTATATTCCAGTGAATCAATAAAATACGGTGATATTTCCTAGGAAATATCCCTTTTTCATTTGTGAAAAAAAGTGCAAGCAACTTGTGAAAAAACATGCAAAGTATTTGATTGTCATTACGTGTGAAAGTGATAGAATAGGCTTCGTAAGCATGATGTGAATTGACGATTCATGCTAGAAAATGGAGGTCAGGTATGATTAATGTTTTTACTGAAACAAAGCGCTGTTTACAGTGTAAAGTACCGATGTGTCAAAAGGGATGTCCAATTTCAACGAATGTACCTGCAGTAATTCGTGCACTTGAACAAAGTAGCTTGGAAGATGCAGGACAAATACTATTCGACAACAATCCGTTATCACTTGTATGTTCACTTGTTTGTGATCACGAAAAACAGTGTGAGGGACACTGTGTATTGAATCATAAAGGAGCACCTATTTTGTTTGGTGATATTGAAAACTACATTTCAGATGCTTACTTTGATAAGATGCCAATTGTAAAGAATGCAAAAAATCACAAAAAGGTTGCGATTATTGGGTCTGGACCAGCTGGAATAACAATTAGTGCGACGCTGGCAAAGATGGGATATGATGTCACAATCTTTGAAGCAAAAAGTGACTTAGGTGGTGTGCTTCGCTATGGAATACCAGAGTTTCGTCTACCAAAGAAAATTCTAGATCGTTATCATAAAAAACTGATTGAAGCAGGTGTGAAAATTCGCTTCAATACAACAATCGGTGGAGCATTAAAAATCGATGATCTTTTTCGTGATGGGTATAAAAGTATCTTTGTGGGTACTGGAACATGGAGACCTAAATCATTAGGTATCAAAGGAGAAAGTTTAGGAAATGTGAATTTCGCAATTGATTATCTAGCAAGTCCAGATACCTTTACGCTTGGTGATACTTTACTTATTATCGGTGTAGGAAATGCGGCGATGGATGTTGCAAGAACAGCTTTGCGTCATGGTGTAAAACATGTAATGATGACTTCATTATCTGATGAAATTGCAGCTAGTGAAAAAGAAGCGGATGGTGCAAAACTTGAAGGTGCCCAGTTTCTATATTTCAAGCGTCCAGTAGAAATTGATGATGAGGGCGTAGTATTTATTGATGAATTGACAAATACAACAGAACACATTGATGCTGATTCAATCATTATCTCTATATCTCAGGATCCAAAAGATAAGCTGGTAAGTACAACCGTTGGCCTTAAGGCAAATGCAAAAGGTTTATTAGAAACAGATGCACAAGGTCATACCACACTTCCAGGAATTTTTGCGGCTGGAGATGTTGTGATGGGTGCTAAGACAGTTGTCGAAGCAGTGAATCAAGCAAAGGTTGTTGCTGCTAACATGGATGCATATATGCAAGAATTGGATATGTAGTATAAACAACGCTTTTGTATTGTCATAGATATGTGTATAATTTTATCAATGAGGGAGAGATACTATGAAATTTATTCGCTATACAGTTCATAATGAAATACACTTAGGTGTACTAAGTAAAGATGAAACACATGTCATAAGCCTACAAGAGATATTAGGAAAGAATTATGCAAATACAATGCAAATGTTTATTGAACAAGCTCAAGATGGTGATATGAAAAAGATTCAAGACTATCTTGAAGTGTATTCTTCTGGTATGAACATAGAAGATGTACAGCTGCTAGCACCTATGGAACGCTCAAAACATGATGTTATTGCTGTTGGTTTAAACTACCAAGAACATATCGATGAAGCAGATCGTGGCTTTACTCGCCATGTGGAGAAAAAAGATCCACCCATTTACTTTGGAAAACGCACAACACACATTACTGGACCAAATGAAATGGTGTATGCTTGTTTTGACTTGGATGAAAAGGTTGACTATGAAGTTGAACTTGCTGTTATCATCAAAAAGCAGGGAAAAGATATACCTGTAGATAAAGCGATGGACTATGTATTTGGTTATAGTATTCTTAATGATCTATCTTCACGTGGACTACAAAGAGGACGAAATCAATGGAATAAAGGAAAGTCACTTGATGGCTATACAATTATGGGTCCTTGTATTGTAAGTGCAGATGCTTTTGATCCAAATGTATCACATGCAGTACAATGTTATATCAATCAAGAACTTCGACAAAATGGAAATACAACGCAAATGATTCATAAAGTTGCAGAACTCATTAGCGATTATTCGCAAGGTATTACGTTGGAAGCAGGCGATATTATTTCAACAGGAACACCTTCTGGTGTAGGTATGGGATTTGAAGTGCCTAAATGGCTAACAGATCATGATGAAATGAAATGTGTCATTGAAGGAATTGGTGTATTAGAAAACAAAATTCATAAACGTAAATAAAAGGGGAAGCGAATGCTTCCCTTTAGTCTACAACTTCTAAAATGGCTTTACTTTGTGTATATCCCATAATAGGACTTTCATATATTTGATGTTCAATGCAAGTTATTGCATGTTCGATTTCACCACTGAAATCACTTTGCATGTCTACTTCGATACGTTCTTCTTTGCCATCGACATATAGATAGGCAACTTTTTCTTTCCAATATGCTGGAATTTTTATGTATCCTTTTTCACCAATAAGATAGGCACATCCTTTGTTTTCAGGTGTATATAGCCAGTTACTCATAATATCTGCTTGGATACCATTTTCATAGGTGATCATTGCATGCAATCCAAAATCACAGGCATATGCATCAATATACGTTTTCTTTTTCGTAATTTCTTTTACTTTGCTGTTTGCATAGTAATGTGCAAAACAGGTTGGATATACACCAATATCAAAAGCACATCCACCTGTAACTGGATCTAGAACCCAATGTGTATCTGGTAGTGGATCATCAAGTAATCGAGCGCTATACTCAGCTTTGATGAATTGTAGTTTACCGATAACACCATCTGCGATTATTTGATACAGTTTCTGATTAAGTGGTGTAAATATCGTTTTATTTGCTTCCATTAGAAAACACTGTTTTTCTTTGGCAAGATCAAATAACTGTTTTAATTCTTTTTGTGTTGTGACCATAATCTTCTCACAAATGACATGCTTGTTGGCTTCTAGACACTTACGAACTAAATCAAAGTGCAATGCATTTGGTACACAAATATAAACAAGTTCTACTTGTGGATCAGCTAATACTTCATAATAAGAACCATATGCATGTAATGCATCGTACTGTTCTTGAAATGCTTGTGCGCGTGTTATATCACGAGCAGCAACAGCATACAAAGATGCATTCTTTGCATATGTAACACCTAAGGCAACGCGTTTAGCGATACCTCCTAAACCTAAAATTGCGACATTCATAATACATACCTCTTACATGTATTATACACGAATTAACTAGCAATTAAGTTTCGATATACATATTGATGTGTAAGTGGTGCATTACTTGCAAGTGTTTGCGGGTCATTGTAATAATACACAACAGCATTTGCTAACCATTCGTAGGCATTATCATTCATATTACCACTGTATCTTACAGGAAGACTTCCTTTTTCCTGGCTAAATATTTGCTGGAACTCAGCTGTTTGAGAAAGGTTGGTTCCAAAATCATAAATATGAGTTGCTTCATGTAATACGGTGGTCGGATAATGATTTTGTCCATTTAACCAAATGCGACCATCACTATATCCCATACCTAGATATGGATATGCAATACTTAAATCAATGGTAATGGTATGTAATGAACTATTGTTGTATTGGTTTGGCAGTTGCATAATTTCATTTACATATTTACGCACGGTATCATCAGAGACATTCATATCTGGTGCTTCAATTTTCCAACCACGTACATATAAATTGGTACGATCTAGTGGTGGTTGAACAGGAGTAATCGTTTCTTGTGCGAACTCTACAGGTATTTCTTTTTGCTGAACGGGTTCAGGCTTTGCATGGTCGTATTTCTCTTCAACTTCTTTTGCCTTAACAATTACATCAATCGTTTTTCTAGAAATTTTACCAGATTTATTTTTTGCTTCTAAAACAACTTTGTAATTGCCTGGTATTTTTGAGTTTACATCATTTTCAATGACATCTAAAAGTAGTGGTTGTTTTTTTGAATCATACGCACGTAGTTTTAAATTGCGTAAACTGAATTCTTCATCGACTACAAGTTCATATGCATTTGGTCCAATAATCGTTGGTGGGTTTTCATTCTGAACCTGTGCGGTTGTTTCCTTTTGCTCACCAGTATCACTTAGAGCATTTGTTGGTATCTGAAATACATACAATACACAAGTTAGAGCTAATGCAACACAAATCAATACTACTTTTCTTACTTTAAGATACTTCATACACATACATCCTTTTTCTCGTTTTTTCTACTACACGAATTGATTTCTTATCAAATGTTGATATATTAATTATGTATTATCATAATCAATTTGATATTATAAATGAAGTGAAAATAAGAGTCTACCTTTTTTAGGTATTTATATAAAGATGGTGTGTGTTATATAAAATTAAATATGTATAGAGTATAAAAAAGGACTCCGCCTGGAAGTCCTTACCTTTATTATACGACTTGTTTAATCATCCAAATTGATTTTGTGAATTCCTTAATGTAGTCATCCATTTGGATACCTACAACATCAATGCCTTTATCTTCAGCACTTTCTTTTACTTCACGAACTTCACTAAGAATGAATTCAAAGTCTTTTAACACTTCTTTCCAGATAGATTTACTATCCTTGTGATCCATGTTTGCTTCTTCGATTGCTGTAATAGCTAAATAATCTTTAAGTGAGGCAAGTGGCTTTTCATTTACCATTAAGATTAGTTCGCCAACTTCATCAATGGCTTCATTAATAAAGTCATAGTATTCTTCTAATTTTACGTGAGCAGTAAAGAAGTCACTTCCTTTTACATACCAGTGAAAATTTTGTAGTTTATGATATTCTACAACTAAGTCTGCTAATAATTTATTTAATTTTGTTTCCATATAAATATACCTTCCTTTTCTTTTCCTTACATGTATAATTATACTAAGAATGATTCTTAATTCAAATCATATGAATGAGAAAAATAGCGGACTTGACAGGTTTGTTATAATGATAAGACATAAGCGGACGGATATTTGTTTGTAAGTCCAATTACGTCTGAAAAAGTGCTATAATGTTGGAGAGAATGAGGTTATTATGGAACAAAATACAATACGGATAAAAGGTGCAAGAGAGAACAACTTAAAAAATGTAGATTTAGAAATTCCTAGAGATAAGATTGTCATTATGACAGGAGTATCTGGTTCGGGAAAAACATCTCTTGCTTTTGATACAATTTACGCCGAAGGGCAACGTCGATACATGGAATCGTTGAGTGCATATGCAAGACAATTCTTAGGAAATTCAGAAAAGCCAGATGTGGATAGCATCGAAGGACTTTCACCTGCAATTTCTATCGACCAAAAAACAACTAGCAACAACCCACGTTCTACGGTTGGTACAGCTACTGAAATTTATGATTATTTGCGTTTGTTGTATGCGAGAATTGGAGTGCCATATTGTCCAGTTCACAACGAACCAATTACCTCACAAACCATCAAACAAATGGTGGATAAGGTTATGGAAACGGAGAATGGAACACGTCTTCAAATTCTATCGCCAATTGTTAGAGGAAAAAAAGGAACACACAAAGACTTATTTGAAAAGTTAATGAAAGAAGGATATGTAAGGGCACGTGTAGATGGTGAACTTACATTAATTGAAGAAGTTAAGGACTTAGAGAAAAATAAAAAACACGATATTGATGTTGTTGTTGACCGAATTATTAAAGGTGAAGATCGTGGTCGATTACATGATTCATTAGAAACTGCAATCAAGTTAAGTGATGGTCTTGCTTTAGTATTAGCGGGAAAAGATGAAATGCTTTTCTCAAGTAACTACTCATGTAAGTACTGTGATTTTGTGGTGCCAAAATTAGAGCCAAGATTATTTTCATTTAATGCACCATTTGGTTCATGTCCAGAATGTAAAGGTCTAGGAGTTACACAAAAAGTAGATTTATCGTTATTAATGCCAGATAAGAATTTGAGTATTATGCAAGGTGGGATTGTCTACTATAAAAATATTCTAAAAAAGGATAACTTGGAATGGCAAAACTATAAAGCGATGTTGGATTACTACAATATTGATCCAAACAAACCATTAAAAGACATGACAAAGAAAGAAATGAATTACTTGTTATATGGAAGTGATGTGCCAATTGCCTACAAGATTTACTCAAAATCAGGAATGGTTACCCAAAAAAATCAATATATTGAAGGAATTGTAAATTTAATCGAACGTCGTTATATGGAAACAACATCATCATTCTCACGTGAATGGTATGCTTCATTTATGGGAGAAGATGTATGTCCAGTTTGTCATGGTTCACGTTTAAATGAAATTGCTTTAAGTGTTCGTGTAAATGGAATAAACATTTACGAATGGACACAAATGTCGATTAAACAAGCTTTAATCTTCATGGATAACATGGAATTAAGCAAAACACAGATGTCGATTGCAAAACTAATTCTTGCAGAAATTAAAAACCGTTTAAGTTTCTTGAGTGATGTAGGACTAAATTATTTAACCTTAGACCGACTTGCAGGAACCCTTAGTGGTGGAGAAGCACAACGAATTCGTTTAGCTACGCAAATTGGTTCACAGTTAACTGGAGTTCTTTACGTACTTGATGAGCCAAGTATTGGACTACATCAACGCGATAATGAACGTTTAATTAATTCCTTAAAGAAAATGCGTGATTTAGGAAATACGTTAGTCGTAGTTGAGCATGATGAAGAGACAATGCGTCAAAGTGACTATATTGTGGATATCGGTCCAGGTGCTGGTGTACACGGTGGTCAAGTTGTTGCGGCTGGAACGTATGATGAAATCATCGACAATGAAGGAAGTATTACTGCTAATTATTTAAGTGGACGTCTATCGATTCCAATTCCAAAAGAACGAAAAAAAGGAAATGGAAAGTTCATTGAAATTAAGGGGGCAGCTGAAAATAACTTAAAGAATATCAATGTAAAATTCCCGCTTGGAACATTGACTGTAGTTACTGGAGTTTCTGGATCAGGAAAGAGTAGTTTAGTAAATGAAATCCTTAGTAAAGGAGTTTCACAAGCACTTGGTCGTGTTCGTATGAAACCAGGAAAGTTTAAAACGATTAAAGGAATTGAAAATATCGATAAGATTATCAATATCTCACAAGATCCAATTGGACGTACACCACGAAGTAACCCAGCAACATATACTGGGGTGTTTGATGATATTCGTGATTTGTTTGCCCAAACACCAGATGCGAAAATGCGTGGATATGAGAAAGGTCGTTTCTCATTTAACGTTCGTGGTGGTCGTTGTGAAGCATGTCAAGGAGATGGTATTATTCGTATCTCGATGCACTTTTTACCAGATGTTTATGTAGAGTGTGAAGAGTGTGGTGGAAAGCGCTACAATGAAGAAACCTTAGAAGTAAAATACAAAGGAAAGAACATTCATGATGTTCTTGAAATGGATGTTGAAGAAGCAGTTGAGTTCTTCAAAAATGTACATAAAGTAAAACATAAACTACAAACATTAGCAGATGTTGGTCTTGGATATGTGAAACTTGGACAAAGTGCAACTACACTATCTGGTGGGGAAGCACAACGTGTAAAACTAGCAAGTGAATTACAACGTAAAGCAACAGGTAAAACGTTGTTTGTTTTAGATGAGCCAACAACTGGACTACACAGTAGTGATGTAAATACCTTATTAAAGGTATTACAACGTATTGTGAATAATGGCGATACGGTTGTGGTTATTGAACATAACTTAGATGTGATTAAATGCGCAGACTATATTATTGATATTGGACCAGAAGGTGGAGATGAAGGTGGACAATTGATGGGTGCAGGTACACCTGAGAAAATTGCTGCAATTGAAGAATCATACACTGGACAATACTTGAAACCAATTCTAGAGGAGAATAAGAAATGAGTGTAAAAGTAAGAGAGTTAAAAGAGCATTTTGATTTTGATGTACTTTGTGGGGATGAAAAAGCACTAAATCGTGAAATTAGTATTGCAGATCCAAACCGTGCAGGACTAGAACTTGCTGGATTCTTTGCCTATTCACAACCAAAACGTATTGTAATTTTGGGAGATAAAGAAATCGAATATATCAAAACGATGACAAGTGAACAAAAAGAAAAAAGTTTTGATTTTATTACAGGTGAAAAAACACCATTGATTCTTGTGACGAACCATCATGAATGTCCAGTGGAACTATTAGACATTGCAAAGGAAAAGAATTTTCCGATCTTACGGTCAAACCAAAGAACCAGTCGTATGACAACAAATCTAGTATCGTACTTAGATGAACGACTAGCAAAAATTGATTCACTACATGGTGTCCTTTTAAATATTTATGGAAAAGGAGTTATGATCCGTGGAGAAAGTGGAATGGGGAAAAGTGAGGTTGCGTTGGATTTGGTCCGTCGTGGTCACCAATTAATCTCTGATGATTTAATTGATTGTTATCTCATTCATAATGAAATTATTGGATATCCACCAAAATTATTGGAAGGATTTATTGAGCTAAGAGGAATTGGAATTATCAATATCCGTAAGTTATATGGTTCAAGTTCCACATTACCAAGAAAGAAAGTAGACTTTGTTATTGAGCTAACAAGTTGGGATAATGCACAAGAATACGATCGTGTGGGAATCGAAGATCAAAAATACGAGTGTATCCTTGGGATTGAAATTCCAAAGATTATTTTACCGATTCGTGGTGGTCGTTCAATGGCAACCATTATTGAAAGTGCAGTAACAAATATTGTACTTCAAGAAGAAGGATATAACTCAGCTAGAGATTTCGAACAACGTGTACTTAGTTTGATCGAAACTCAAAAAAGTGAAAGTGAAGGAGATAAGTAATGCGTTTATTTCCTGATTTAAAAACGTTTATGGAAATTGAAATTGGAAGTTTTCATTTACGCATTGCATGGTATGCCATTTTAATTGTTACAGGTGCGATTATTGCATATCGCATGTCATTACGAAATGCGAAAAAGATTGGTTATGGAAAAGAACTTCTTGAAGACTATTTTTTAATGATGATGCCTCTAGCAATTCTAGGAGCTCGTGTTTGGTATGTCATGTTTGATTGGGCAAGTTTTGCTAGTGAACCAATTCGTATCTTCTATATATGGGAAGGTGGACTTGCTATACATGGTGGATTAATTACCGGTATTATATTTTCCTATTTCTTCTTTCGTAGTAAAGGTGCAAATCTACTGCGAATTGGAGACTGTATTATGCCAAATGTACTAATTGCACAAGCAATTGGACGTTGGGGTAATTTTATGAACCAAGAGGCATATGGTGGAATTGTAAATGAAGAATACTTTCGGATGTTTCCTTCATTTATTAAAGATACTATGTACATCGATAGTGCCTATCGCCAACCGATGTTCTTAATCGAAGGGATTGGAAATATCATTGGTTTTATCTTAATCATTACACTATTCAAACGTTTTATTCGCAAGAAAAATGGAGACATGATTTTTGCGTATGTGATTTGGTATGGAATCATCCGCTTTATTGTGGAAATCTATCGTACCGATGCACTATATGCAGGAAGTTTAAAAATCGCACAAGTTACAAGTATTGTCTTTATTTTAGTTGGATTACTTGGACTTGCTGGCGTATTTGATCGTCTGTTTAAAAACATATATCCATTTAAAAAGGAAAAACCAGTGGTGCTATTTGATGCAGATGGAACTTTGATTGATACACAAAAGTTAATCTTTGATAGTTTCCGTCATACATTTGCGACATTAAAACCAGAAGTTCAATTAACGGATGAAGAACTTTTATTATTTATGGGACCACCATTATATGAAAGTTTGGCAAAATACTTTGATGAAAGTGAAGTAGATAAAGCACTTGAAGTCTATCGTGATTTCAATCATGGTCGTCATGATGAATATGTAAAAGCGGTGAATCATGCAAAAGAATTACTCGATTACTTGAAAGAAAATGGATATGAAATCGGTGTTGTCTCAAGTAAGATGCACTGGTTGGTAGACAAAGGATTGATTCAAAGTGGACTTGCAGATTACTTTGATGTGGTTGTAGGACGAGAAGATGTTACTCACTTTAAACCAAATCCAGAACCTTTACTAATTGCTTGTAAAGAAATGCGTGTACCACACGATAATTTGATTTATGTTGGTGATGCAACAAGTGATGTACAAGCAGCACAAAATATGGGTGCAGTAAGTATTGCTTTTGTGAATGATCCAAGAATGAAAGAAGCATTAATCAAGACAAAACCTAGTTACATGGTATATGATTTGATTGAAATTATAGAAATAGTAAAGGAGGATCGCACATGGAACGAATTAGTGATGTAGTGATCATCGGAGCTGGACCTGCAGGAATGACTGCAGCAATTTATGCTTCACGCGCTGGATTGAAAACAATTATGCTAGAAGCTGGAGCACCCGGTGGAAAATTAACGAAAACAAATGAAATTAGTAACTATCCTGGATATAGTTCAGCTGGTGGTTTCGAACTAGCAACGGACATGTTTCAACACTCAACAACTTTTGGGGCAGAATATCTGTATGGAAATGTTGTAGATATTGAAATTGATAAAACAAATAGTGGATTTCATTCAGTGATTACAGATGATGATACAGTATACAAAGCACGTAGTGTAATCATCGCTACAGGTACAAAAGAACAACTTCTACAAGTGCCTGGAGAAATGGAAAATATCGGACGTGGAGTTAGTTATTGTGCTGTTTGTGATGGAGCCTTTTTTAAAGGTAAAAAAGTTGCAGTCATCGGTGGAGGAAATTCTGCATTAGAAGAAGCACTGTACTTATCTACGATTGTAGAAAAGGTATATGTCGTGATTCGTCGCGATGTATTTAGAGCGGATAGCATCGTTGTAGATCGTGTCGAAAATACACCAAACATTGAAGTGATTCGTGAAAGAAAAGTAGAAGAAATTGTAAGTGATGGAAAATCTGTCACTGGAATTAAACTGTATGATAGTCACGATGAAAGCGAAAAAGAACTACTTGAAGTGAGTGCTGTATTCCCATATATTGGAGCAACACCTATTAGTAGTTGGATTGCAGATGAAGGTGTTACAGATGCAGAAGGGTACATTGAAGTTAATGAGCATATGGAAACAAAAATTCCTGGTTTATTAGCTGCAGGAGATGTAACAAAGAAATCATTACGCCAAGTTGTTACAGCAACAAATGATGGAGCAATTGCTGCTCAAAGTTGCGTACGCTACATAAAATGTGTCTAAATAAAGCACTTGCCATATAAATGGTGAGTGTTTTTTTGATATACTACAAGAAAGAACAGTAGAGGGAAACTTATGAGAATACAAAAACTTACAGAACGTACTACGATATTTACAATCTTTGAAGCATGTGAAGGTTTTGATTTACATCTTCAATTGATTCAAGGGAAACATCGTAATTATTTAATTGATACAGGACTAGGAGATAAAAGTTTAGAGCCAATATTTGAACATCTAAAAGATAGTACAAAAGAACTGATTGTGATTAATACACATCATCATTATGATCACATATGGGGAAATCTTTGTTTTAAAGATCATACGATTATTGGACATCGCAGCATTCTTGAAGCAATTAAAACAGACTGGCAAAGAGCCACAACGCAGTTTATTGAGTGGAAACAAGGGAATATTGAAATGGTGCTACCAAATCTAGTGTTTGATGAACGTATGATGTATGTTGATGATGGAATAGAAATCTTTTATGCACCAGGTCATGCAGGGTGTGATATTGCGATTTATGATGCAGTGGATCGCACGTTAAATGTTGGTGATAATATTGGTGATACGCCAGAAGAGTTAGTACCAAGTCTTGTCTGTGATGAAGAAATCTATAAAGCATCATTAGCACTTTATGAAACTTATGATGCAAAATATGTTATTTCTGGACATAATCACATTATGGATAAGTGCGTATTTCAAGAAATTCGTGAATGTTTATCTAAGTAGCTAGACGCGCTATTTGCGTATACTTATGCTATAATATTTGCAAGGTGGTGGGTGTTATGGAAGTAATGAAAAAGCAGAATATTATCTTAGTCACTGGGATGTCTGGTGCAGGAAAAACAAGTGCTATTGGTGTACTAGAAGATATGGGATATCACTGTATCGATATGTTTCCTGTGCAACTCTTAGATGAACTAGGAAAGATTATTAGTGATGAACATGATCCGCGATATCAAAATATTGCATTTGCGACAAGTGCACAAGATTATCAAAAGTTCCTTTCTTATTTTGAAGGACGCGATAAAAATGTACGTGTTGTTTATTTAGATGCAAGCAATGAAGAACTACTAAAACGCTATAAATTCACAAGACGTAATCATCCACTTATTGTCAGTGGAAAAGCAAATACATTAGAAGAAGCAATTGAAGCTGAGCGTGACTTGTTTAACGATATTAACTATCGTAAAGTCATTCATATTGACACGACAAAACTATCAATTAAAGCATTACGTGAGATGTTAGAATCACGCCTTGCCATTGACGCGAAAAATAGTTTTGTTATTTCATTTGTTTCCTTCGGTTATAAAAATGGGGTTCCTTTAGATGCCGATTTAATGTTTGATGTCAGATTCTTACCAAATCCATATTGGATTGAAAGTATGCGAAATCAAACCGGAGATGACAAAGATGTCTATGACTTTGTCATGGAAAAAGAAGAAACAAAAGAGTATCTTACGCACTTATTACCGTTTTTGGATTACTCGTTTGAACAGTATAAAAACGAAGGGAAAAATCACTTAACAGTAACGATAGGTTGTACCGGTGGACAACACCGTAGTGTAACACTTGTGAATTACTTATTTGATCATTATCGCAATCGCTATAAATGTCACAAGGGACATCGAGATAAAAAGGTGGACTAAATGAAAAATGTTGTTGTAATTGGAGGAGGGACAGGACAGTCTGTTATCTTACGCGGAATCAAAGATATTGAAAATATAAAATTGACAACGATTGTGACAGTAGCTGATGATGGAGGAAGTACTGGACGTTTACGTGATGCATATCAAATCCCAGCGATGGGAGATATTCGTAACGTTATGATTGCTTTAGCAGAAAGTGAAACACTTCTATCTTCACTGATGGATTTTCGCTTTGACGGGAAAGGGGATCTTTCTGGGCATAACTTAGGTAACTTACTTCTTACGGCTTTAACGCAAATTAGTGGGAACTTTTTAGAAGCGATTCAAACGTTCTCACGTGTCTTACGGGTGAAAGGGGAGATTGTCCCATCAACAACCCAAATCGTGACACTGATGGCTATTATGGAAGATGGAACAAAGGTTGCAGGAGAAAGCAACATACCAAAGTTTCATAACCGTATTGATAAAGTATATTATGATGAAAAAGTGTATGCCACAAAGCGTGCGGTGTCAGCCATAACCAATGCAGATTACATTATTTTTGGAATTGGAAGTTTGTATACAAGTATTTTACCAAACATCATTATTCCAGAAATTATCTCCGCTTTAAAATCGAGTAAAGCAAAAACGATTTACTTTTGTAATGCGATGAGTCAACCTGGAGAAACCGATCACTTTACGATGGAAGATCATGTTGAAGCATTAGAAAAGCATACCTATAAGGGGATCATTGATACGGTGGTTACCCACAATAATATCTTGCATGAGGAAACATTAGATCGTTATCGCAAACAAGATAGTTATCCAATATGGCAAGCAGGAAATGAACATCCATACGAAGTTGTGAAATACAACTTGTTGAAATTTGACGACGGTTTGATTCGTCATGATAGTATGAAAATCAAACGCGCGTTTGAAGAAATATTGAAATAGTTAGGAGTGAATGAAGTGTCCTTCACAAGTGATGTAAAAAAAGAAATATGCCTTTATGACTGGAATGACGAATGTAAAAAAGCACTATTAAGTGCATTTTTGCAGTTAAGTGCTTCACTTCATTTTACTAGTGAGGGTACGTCGATTAGTGCACAAACAGAAAATGTCTCTACTGCTAAATACATTTACCAAATCATCAAAGAATTGTATCAAGTTGAAACACAGTTATCGATTATTAAAAAGATGAAACTGAAGAAAAACAATATCTATGTGATTCGTATTAAAACCAAAGCCTTAGAGATTTTAAAAGATTTGGATATTATGAATGATGAAGGATTAAATGAAACACCAAGCAAGAAAATCGTGAAAAATGAAGATTGTGTACGTGCATATTTAGCGGGAGCTTTTTTATCCAACGGAAGTGTGAACTCGCCAGTTAAAAGTAACTATCATCTAGAAATATCTACTACACATACGGCACTTGCAAAATATCTAGCAAAGCAAATGAACCGTTTCTATTTATCTGCGAAAGTCACAAAACGTAGAAATCATGAAATGGTGTACATTAAAGCAAGTGATAAGATAAGTGATTTTCTAAAGATTGTAGGTGCAAGTAGTTCTTTATTTGCATTTGAAGATACACGAATTCAAAGAGATTTTATGAATTCACTAACAAGACTTGATAATTGTGAACTTGCCAATGAAGTAAAAACAATTAAGGCAGCTCAAAAACAATTGGAAGATATTGACTGGATTGATAATTATGGTGGACTGGAAAATCTACCAGAAGGATTGAAGCGTGTTGCATATACACGCAAAGAACATCCAGAAGCAAATTTAAATGAGTTATGTCAGTTCTATGAAGAACAGTATAATGAAAGTATTTCAAAATCGGGAATTCGTCACCGCTTAAATAAGATACGTGACATTGCCCAGGATTATAAACGATAGGAGTTACTTATGGAAAGTTTGAAAAAGATATTAGCTGCCATTTTAACCGTTTTAATTATTATTTGGTTAATTCCAGTTATTGCATGGTTAGTTGTACTTCTACTAATCGTGGGGATTTGTTTATATGCGTATTACCGATATAAACTTCGTAAAATGATGAATGATGCAGAATATCCATATTATCACTCACGTGATGATTACGAACAAGAAAGAGATCAAGCAAATGGATCACGTATTGATCCAGATGTAATTGATGTTGAGTATACAGAGAGGGAAGAAGAGTAATGGTTGAGATTGCAACAGAGAAAGAAAAAGAAGAGTTATTGCTGCTAAATGTGCAAAATCACCCAGCAAAAGATCAAGTGTTCTTCGAACAATATTTTCAAGATCAATTCAGTAGAAATAAAACCTACTTTTTAGAAAATGATACACGAATTTATGCAACGATGTCTTTTCAAGAACATCCATTGCGTTTTCAAGATAAAGTACTTTTATGTAGTTATATCTTTGGTGTTGCAACCCATGTCGATTATCGCAATCAAGGAGCGATGAGTGAATTGATGCACTATGTTCTTGATGAGTGTTCACAAAATTACTTGCTGACATTTATTGAAGCATACAATCCAAAGATCTATGAGAAATATGGCTTTCGTACCGTTTCGTATCGTAAAAAACTGCATTTAAGTCAAAAAGATATTCGTATCAAAGATCTTAAAGGGATTTCTACACATGTTGATATTGATGTCATGGTGTATTTATATCAAGAGTTTGCCAAACGTTTTGATTGTTACTACATCCGAGATCGTGAATACTATTTACGATATGTTGAAGCGATTGAGAAAAATGGTGGAGCCATTTGTATGTGCTATGATGAAGAAAATCAACCGTTAGGGTATGCAGTATCGTATGAAAAAGGAGATGTGATTGAAGTAGATGAAGTCATCTATTTAGACTCACATACACTGAGTAAACTGCTTCGTTATTCTTTGCAAGATAAAGAGAATATTATCGTTGAAGTATCAAGTAATGAAAGAATTGAAAAGATTTATAAAAACGTCGTTCCACGAACAACTTCGTGCGTAATGGCGCGCATCAACAATGTTCCGTTGTATGAAAAACTATACGATGTAAAAATACGAAGTGTCGATGAAGCCTTCTATAAATTAAAAAAACCAGTATTGTTAGATGAAAAGTGTTAAAAAATGCTTACACATGAAAAAAATATGTGGTAGTATAACCTTCGTCGAGTAGCAAAAGCGTAAGTCCAGATGTGGATTTACGTTTTTTTTACGGATAGAGGGAGAGATTTTTTTATGAATACAAATGATTATATGACAACTGAAAAAACAAGCGTATTAATGCGCAAATATACGATTCCGTGTATTATTTCTTTACTAGTGGGGGCACTTTACAATATTGTGGACCAAATCTTTATCGCAAATGCAGATTACTTAGGTTCTTTTGGAAATGCTGCCAATACCGTAGTATATCCATTAACGATAATTGCACTAGCTATTGCCGTTATGATTGGAGATGGAGCATGTGCTTTTATTAGTATCCGCTTAGGAAAAAAAGAACATAAACCAGCGAGTGTTAGTGTAGGAAATGCAATTGTATTATCACTTATTGCAAGTGTTGCTTTGATGGTACTATACTTAGTTTTCCAACAAGATATCGTACGTATGTTTGGGGGAGCAATTAACGAGCAAACTTTTGAATTATCAAATGAATACTTCTTTTTCATCACAATTGGTTTACCGTTCTACATGTTAGGACAAACGTTAAATCCAATTATTCGTGCAGATGGAAATCCAAAATATGCAATGTTTGCGACACTATCAGGAGCTTTATGTAATGTGATTTTGGATCCAATTTTTATCTTTGTGTTCCGTTGGGGAATGATGGGTGCAGCACTTGCGACAATAATTGGACAAATTCTTAGTTTTGCATTATCAGTGATTTACTTATTTAAGCTACAACGTTTGGAACTAAGAAAATCATATTTCATCTTAAAACTAAAATATGTAAAATCAATTCTAGAACTTGGATTTTGTAGTTTCATCTCACAATTATCAATCGTGGTATCTATTGCAGCAATCAATAATATGATTCAAACCTATGGTGCTCTTGATACAATATTCTCACAAGAGATGTATGCACATATTCCAATGGCAATTGTTGGAATTGTAATGAAGTTCTTTGGTATTGTCTTGTCGATTGTGATTGGATTAGCAGCAGGAAGTATTCCACTTGTTGGTTACAATTTAGGAGCAAACCGTAAAGATCGAGTAAAAGAAATGTTTGTAAGTTTAATGAAAATTGAAGCAATTGTTGGAGCAATTGGTTTACTAGTTGTAGAACTATTCCCAAATACACTACTTAATATCTTTGGGGCGCAAAGTGAAAGTGTCTACTATACAGCCTTTGGAATAAAAACGTTCCGTATGTATTTAAGTATGTTGATTTTTGCATCAGTGAATAAAGGAATGTTCATTTTCTTACAATCTTTAGGTAAATCCTTAATGTCTACGGTTTTATCACTAATTCGTGAAATCGTATTAGGAGTTGGACTTGTCATGATCTTGCCACGATTCTTTGGCTTGGATGGAATTTTATATTCTATGCCAATTGCGGATTTCGTAACATTTATTCTAGTTGCTTTTTTGATTGTTCATACATACCAAAGTATAAGTGAGAAAAGCAGTTTACAAGTAGAAGCGGCTACATCATAAGATTTGTCCATTTTTAAAGCTTTGTTTGTCTTTTTTAGCACATTTTTTATGTTAACTAACAAACTCTGTGTACAATACATGCATAATCTTCTAAGAGTGATATAATGCAATTGATGGAGGAATCATTATGAATCAAAACCCTTTAAAACAAATTGTTAAACTACAGAAAGAAGGAAACGCTGTAGGAATTTACTCATGTTGTAGTGCAAATAAATATGTCGTCGAAGCGGTCTTAAAACGCGGAAAAGAAGATGACTCTTGTGTGCTTATTGAAAGTACTGCAAACCAAGTTGACCAATTTGGTGGATATACTGGAATGAACCCACAAGCATTTATGGACTACGTATGTGACATTGCCAAAACATATGACTTCAATATGAAGAAATTGTTCATGGGAGGTGACCATTTAGGACCACTAACATGGGCACACTTACCAGAAAAAGAAGCAATGAAAAATGCCGAAGATCTTGTTCGTGCATATGTATTAGCAGGATTCACAAAAATCCACATTGATACATCTATGAAAGTTGCTGATGATGATCCAAATACACGCTTAAGTGATGAAAAAATTGCAGAACGTGGAGTACGACTAGCAAAAGTGGCAGAAGCTGCTTATGCAGAATACGTGGAAAGTCACCCAGATGCATTCCAACCAGTTTACATCGTTGGTAGTGAAGTACCAATCCCTGGTGGAGTACAAGGTGATGGAGAAGGTATGCAAGTCACAAGTGTTGCTGACTTTAAAGCAACAGAAGCATTATTTGAAGATGCATTTAAAAATGCAGGTTTAGAAAAAGCTTGGGACAATGTAATTGGATTTGTTGTACAACCTGGTATTGAAGAAAAAGATGCAGGATGTACAGAATATGATCGTGCAAAAGCTGCAGACTTAATGGCTTCAATTAAAGAATATCCAACCTTAGTATTTGAAGGACACTCTAGTGACTATCAAACAAAATACAAACTTCGTGAATTAATCGAAGATGGAGTTGGAATCTTAAAAGTTGGACCTGGTTTAACGTTCATGGCTAGAGAAGCACTATTTGCTTTAGCATATGCAGAAAAAGAAATCTATGCAGATCGTCCAGAAATGCAAAGTCACTTTATTGAAGTGTTAGATAAAGTTATGTTAGAAGATCCAAGTCGTTGGCAAAAATACTACACAGGTAATGAAAATGAAATTCGTATCAAACGTAAATTCTCATTCTCAGACCGTTCCCGTTACTACATGCAAAATGCAGAAGTTGTAGGTGCAATTGATTTACTTATGAAAAACATGAAGGATGGAGTTCCTTTAAACTTATTAAGTCAATTTATGCCAATTCAATATACAAAAGTACGTGAAGGATTCCTTACAAATGATCCAGAAGAACTTGTAAGAGATCGTGTAATTAACTGTATTGACGAATACTTATTCGCAACACACCAAAAAGAAATATTCTAATGGTATGAGTTTCTCTTTTTGAGGAACTCATTTTCTAAAGTAGATGAAATATAGACAAGAAAACAAAAAAGATAAACTTATTATCAAAAAAGATAAGCATTTATCGTTCGTTTTCGTCTAGAAAGATGTATAATGCAAGTACAAAGATGGAGGAATGCCTAATGATAATTCAAAGTAAAAAGGTTTGGATTGCAGGACAATTTATCCCTGCACAAATCGACGTAGAAAACGACAAAATTGTTGGTATCTACGATTATGGTGAAAAAACTGTTGATAAAGACTATGGTGAAAACCGTATTGTCCCAGGATTTATCGATATTCACTGTCATGGTGCATATTCATTTGATACAAATGATGCGCAACCAGAAGGTTTATTAAACTGGGTAAAACACATTCCAGGTGAAGGTGTTACTGCCTTATATCCAACAACGATTACACAAAGTAAAGAAGTACTTAGTGAAGCATGTGAAAACGTTGCAAATGTAATGGAAAAAGGCGATTATGAAGGTGCAGAAATTATGGGGATTCACTTTGAAGGTCCATTCCTAGATATGCAATATAAAGGTGCACAACCGCCTGAACATATTCGTAAACCAAATGTAGACGAATTTAAAGAATTCCAAAAAGCCGCGAAAGGTCATATTAAAATTATGACAATGGCAACAGAACACGATGATGACTTCAAACTTACAGAGTATGCAAGTCAAAATGGTGTAATGGTAAGTATGGGACACTCAGGTGCAACATACGAACAAGCAGTTATGGGTGTTGCTCATGGGGCAAAATCAATGACGCACGTATTTAATGGAATGTCTCCATTCCACCACCGTAATCCAGGATTGGTTGGTGCAGCTATGCGTATGCGTGATGTATATGGTGAATGTATTTGTGATGGAAACCACAGTAATCTAAATGCGGTAAATGATTTATTTATGGCAAAAGGACGTGACCACATGATTATGATTACGGATGCATTAATGGCAAAAGGTTGTCCAATTGGATCACACCACATGTTTGGTGGACATGAAATTGAAATCTATCCTGATGGAAGTGCACACTTAATTGAAGGTGTAAAAAGTTTAGCTGGTTCAACATTGCATGTAAACCACGGACTTAAATTGCTAGTCGAAGAAGCACTTATTCCATTTGACTATGCACTAAACTCTTGTACATTAAACCCAGCACGTGCACTAGGTATTGATGACCGTAAAGGTAAAATCTGTACTGGACATGATGCGGACTTAGTTGTACTAGATCCTAACTACGATGTTGTGGATACATACTGTCGTGGTAAACTTCATGTAAAAGATGGAGACGCAAAATAAAATCTGTAATTGACTCATCTACTGATTCATTAGAATCAGAGGTGGGTCTTTTTCTTTTCTTTCTTTCAAATCATGATATATAAATTATTTCATATTATTAGTTGATAATCATAATTACATCATATATAATGTCGCTTGTGTAATTTGTATGATACAAAATACACATCTAACATATGGGGATTTAACATGCGTATGTGTGCAAAAAAAGAGAAGGAGCAAACGGAATGAATAGAATGAAAAAGATAAAAATAAAGTTCTTAAATTATGCATTGTTGGTAACTGTTGTTGGATTACTATGTATAAATGTGACTTTTGTACAACTATCAAAAGATAATAAAGTTCTTATGAAGCAAGAACAATATGTAAAAATAGAGTACGATGACGAGCAAACTGAAAAAAATGAGAATAATGAGAGCCATATTGTAACTCGATCGAGTGGAAATCAATTTGTGATTACGATTGATGAAGAACCTACAGGTGCAGAATATATTATCAATAGTAAAAAGGTTGCACCTTTGCGAGTTTCAGGTCATGTTGAAGGAAAACCAAGTTCAACTTTTACATATTCCTGGTCAGTAAATGATAAACCAACAGTTGACGGGTGGAAGAAAATTGAAGGTGCAGATCAAGCAACATATACACCTCCCGTTAATGAGGTTGGGACAAAATATTATCGTGTAATGTTAGGGACTATGGTTTATGATGGTGCCTTTGTGCCATACATAGGATTAAGTAAAGCAGTCGCAATTAGGGTGCATGATGTTGCAAAAACTCCAGTGATTGAAATGCAACCAGTAGACTCAACATATATTCAAAATGAGGCTGCTAATGCATTAAGTGTAAAAGCCAAAGCGATTGATGATGGTACATTATCGTATCAATGGTTTGTGACAAATAGCAATGGCAATACACAAGGAACTAAAATCACAGGTGCTACAAATAGTAGTTATATTCCAAGCACAAGTGAGGTAGGAACAAAATATTACTACGTAGTAGTAAGAAATACTGGTTTTGATAATACCACTGCTACGGTGAATAGTGTGCCTGCAAAAATTGTGGTTAAAAAAGTAACACCAACTCCAGTTATTACAAAGCAACCAGTAGGTGCAAAGTTAGCCAAAGGTGAGACAAATCATAAACTAGATGTGACAGCTAGTGTTCTTGGGGGAGGAACATTAACATATACATGGTTTTCAAATACGAAAAAAAGTATAGATGGTGCTACAAAAATACATGAAGGAAAAGATAACTATTTTGAGGTGCCAACGACTTCATTAGGTAATCTATATTATTATGTAATCGTATCGAATGAACAAGATGGTCAAAAAAAGAGTGTTACCAGTGATATCGTTGAAGTAAATGTTTGTGAGGCTGAAATTCCCAACATTACAAAGCAACCGATATCTACGGCATATCTTGAGGGGCAAAATGCAGTTAAACTTGAAGTGATAGCAGAAAATACTGATGATGGAAATCTAACATATCAATGGTATAAAAATACAAAAAATAGTACATCAGGAGGAATTTTGATTGATGAAGCAATACAATCTACATATCTTCCAAATACAACAGATGTGGGTTCCACTTACTACTATGTACAAGTAAGTAATACATGGAAAACAAGTGTAAAAACAGTTGTAAGTAAAACTGCAAAGGTGGATGTTCTTGCAAAAGCACAAGCTCCTAGTATTACGCAACAACCTAGAAATCTTAAATTTATTGAAGATAAAATTAGTGGAGCACTTGAAGTGCAAGCAAAGTCAATAGATGGCGGAGCTTTGACATATCAATGGTATCAACATGACCATAGCGCTGGAGGAAAAGGAACTAAAATTTTAAATGCAACACAAGCAAGATATGTTCCGCTTACTCAACCACTAGGTATAAAATACTATTCAGTTGTGATTACAAATGAATTGAATTCTACAGTTGCATCAATAGAAAGCGAACGCGTTTCTGTGACATTAAGTAGTAAAGCACAAAAACCAATTATTGTGGAGCAACCCAAAGAAGTAATATATGGACAAGGGGCTAAAGCAGATCCGTTACAAGTAATTGCTACAGTGTTTGATGGGGGAACTCTAACTTATCAGTGGTACAAAAATACAGCAAGAACAACAGCAAATGATGTTGAAATGATTGGTGAGACAATGGATTTTATTACTCCTGACACAAGTGAAATTGGGGAAACGTATTATAATGTAATGGTTTCAAACCATTTGGGAAAAGGATATGCAGCACAACGAAGTAAAATTGTAAAAGTTGAAGTCGTACCTGCAGCACAAAAACCAATCATCGAAGTACAGCCAAAAGATGCGATTTATGAAATGCATCAACAAATAAATGTATTGAATGTTGATGCAAAGGTAGAAGATGGTGGGGCTTTAAGTTATCAGTGGTACGAATTCGAGTCAACAGATGGTGATAAAAAGCAACCAATTCAAGGGGCGACAAGCAAAACGTACAAACCATCAATAAAAACGATAGGAAAAAAAGCGTATAGTGTTGTGGTTACGAATACACGCTATGGAACAACGAAATCAACAGAGAGTAAGAAAGTTGAAATTCAAGTAGTTGAGCCAACCGAAAAACCAACGATTACAGAGCAACCAAAATCAAAGATTTATAGACAAAATGAAAAATCACAACCACTACAAGTAGTTGCGTCGACAAAACAAGATGGTGTGATAACGTATCAATGGTATCAAAATAAGAGTAAAGATAGTGTTGGTGCAACTGCAATTATGAATGCTACAAGTAGTTCCTATAGACCAAGTACAAACGCGATAGGACATTTATATTATTATGTTGTGATTACAAATACGAATCATGGGATTTCTAGAGAAGTAACTAGTGAAATTTCAGACATTGAAGTCATCAAACCAGCTGTAGTTCCAACAATCACAAGTCATCCCAAAGATGCTTGCTATGTTGAAGGTGAATCAGCACAAACGCTTACTGTGAAAGTAAGCAAATCAGATGCGGGTACATTAAGTTATCAATGGTATCAAAGTGATGTTAGAGATACTTCGAAAGCAACAGCAATCGAAGGGGCTAATCAAGCAGTCTATACACCAAGTACAAAGGATATTAAAACGACATATTACTATGTAAAGATAACGAATACAGTATTAGATACAACAGCAGAAGTAACAAGTGATGCTGCACAAATCGAAGTTGTTGAAAAAGCAAAGAAACCAGTGATAAACAAACAACCTGAAAATGCAAAGTTTTTAACTAATACTGATGTAGCTTTTTTAGAAGTGAATGCAACTACAACTAATGGAACACTAAGTTATCAGTGGTATGAAAGTGCTAGTCCAAACTTGACTAATGGAAAGGCAATTGCAGGTGCAACAAAACCTACATATTCGCCAAATATCGACAAAGAATCAATACGAAATTATTACGTAACAGTAACAAACACATTAAATGGTACTACTGCAAGTTTGATAAGTAACGTTGCGACAATTACAGTTATTGATGAACCAAAAGTACCAACAATTCATCAGCAACCACAAGGTGCAAGATATTTTGTAAATGGTACAGCGGAGCACTTATTTGTAGATGTTGAAATCTCTGATGGTGGAATGCTAAATTATCAATGGTATGTATCGAAAACAAAAAACTTTGATGATGCAATATTGATTGCAAATGCAACTGCAGATGGATATCTGCCAAAGACGGATGAAAAGGGAATCTACTATTATTGGGTTAAGATTACAAATACACGTAAAGGGGAAGCAAGGCATACTATAAGTGATGCAGCAAGAATTATGGTTGTTCAACCAGCAGCAATACCAATTATTCACAAACATCCAGAAAATAGCACATACAAACAAGGTGAAACACCGCTTGCTTTACATGTACAAGCAAGTGTAGAAGATGGTGGGAAATTAACATATCAGTGGTATGAGAAAACAAGTGAAAATCTAGAAGATAACTTGATAGATACTGTAACATCTCATACCTTCACACCTGATATAACATCCATTGGTTCTACATCATATTATGTGGTAGTAACAAATACGCTTGATGATCAAATTAGTCAAGTAACAAGTGAAGTTGCTACTATCAAAGTAGAACAAAAAGAAGAACTAATGATGGAGCCAAAAGAAAAAAATCCTTCACCTAGTGAGGAAACAAATATAATGACACCTACATCTCCAGAACTAGGAACGAGTGGTGATGTAGATGGATTAATACCTAGTACTAATGAATCAAGTACAAATGTGAATGCGGCACAAGAAACAAAAAATGTAGAACAAGCATCAACTCAAAATAATCAAGTTGAAAATCAACAGGGTGTGACAAAAGATGAAGTCAAAAACACAAATAACGATCAACATCACAAATCAAAAACTGCCAATACAAATAAAGATATGCTAACTCTATCTGACGATCATAAAGAATGGAATACTAGCGCATATATTTTAATGGGTGCACTTTTACTTACATTATTTGGATTATTCTTCTTACTCTTTATTTTATGGAAACGTAAAAAAGATGACGAAGAAAATGAAGAGCAAACAGCATAAGAACATTAGATACTAGCACAAAAAAGCTTGACTCAATCATAGAGCCAAGCTTTTATTCGTTATTTAATATCTTCTTTCATTAAATCTTTAGAGATATCCGCATATTTTTTAGCGTTTATTTTCTCACCTTTGTTATCGTATTGCACCGATAATAAGTAAGCAGTAACACCTTTTGCTGTGCTATCTTGCATTTCGTATTGTTCTAACATTTCATCAATGTAGTTTGATTTTTTCATCATAAAGATATCATAAATACGTTGTGCCTCAGCTTCCATTGCCGGATGATCAAGTGTTTTAACTAAATCTAAAGCTTCTTTAGCTTTTCCTGGTTTTTCAACACCTACATAGTAATTAAATGTCTTCATATACAAATCTTCTTTTTGTTTTCTTGAAATTTTGTAACTTAACAGTTTTTGTAAGGTTGCTTCAATTTTCTTTTCGTCATTTTGAATCACGTAAGCATTCAAACGCAAGTAATCAAGATTGAATTGTGGATACAAATATCTTGACAGTGGTGCATCTACAAGTTCTTCGAATGATTTAAAATCTCCAGCTTGTAAAAGTGTTAGCATTTTTTTGAATTGTTTACGTTTTAGTACTTGTATAATAATCGTTGATAATGCAACGACAACAATTGCGATAATGATAAAAGTCATGAGTCTTCTCCTTATTTCTTAACTAATGCAAGTATATATCGTACTGCCATGTATCCACTAAGTGCTGAAATCACAAATGAAGCGATTGCAATAAGGATATTTGTTTCTAAATACTTGCCTAAAAAGACATTAATAATTAATAAAATAGATAGTGCGATGTACAAACATACACGTAGAATTAGTCCACCTGTATCGATGTTCTTAGCTTCACTTACTGATGGTCGAGCATTACTTGGATTGAAACTCTTAATTTGAGTAGTTCGAGATAAGAATTTTCGATAGTTCCATTCCATATATCCATAACCACCTACAGCAACAAGTAAGGACATCCAAATATTAAAATTAAATAAAGACTGACAGAATACAAATGCAATTAGTCCAATCGTATAACGATAGCTTAATGCTTGGTAACGAGAGGTTAATTCGTTAGGGATGATGTATCCAGTTTTTGTTCGCTTGTTGTAGTAAATTGCACGGTTGTGTTTATCATAGTATATATTTCTTCCGTTTAAAACGATTTCTTTAGCCATAATATATTTCACCTCTAGAGTTTATTATATAGTCTTCATTGTGTAATATCCATAATAAATTAGCAAATCATTTGCACAAATTAACAAATCAAGGCGTATTTATTGAATTATAGTGCAAGAGAGTTATAATTCAATTGAGCGGAGGTATTAAAATGATTTATAACGTATCAATAGATGAATTGAAAAAAGAAAATGCGTTTTGGACGGCAAGTGAAATTCACCAACAACCAGAAACGTGGAAAAAAACGTTAGCGCAAGTAGAAAGTGAAAAAGATGCGATCCAAGCATTTATCAATAAGGTAATCACACAAGATGACTTTGATGTTATCTTAACTGGTGCTGGAACAAGTGAATTTGTTGGGAATGCAGTATTCTCATACTTAAACACAAAACTAAACAATAAGGCACGTTCTTATGCAACAACGGACATTGTTGCTTGCCCAGAAAACTACCTATCACGTACGAAACCAACCTTACTTATTTCGTATGGACGTTCAGGAAACTCTCCTGAATCTGTAGCAGCAGTTGAAGTTGCAAACGTGGTTTGTGAAAACATTTACCACCTATTTATTACATGTAACCATGAAGGTGCATTATCAGAATTTGCAAAAGGTAAAGACAACTGTTATGCAATTAACTTAACACCAGAAACGCATGACCAAAGTTTTGCGATGACTTCAAGTTTCTCAAACATGTATTTGGCTACGGTATTAAGTTTTAACTTAGATAACTTAGAAGAAATGAAAAACCGTGTGGATGCAATTGTTGCAGGTGTAGATGAATTAGTGAATGAACAATACACATTCCCTGAAATGTTAGTCAGTGGATTTGATTTCAAACGTATTGTATATTTAGGAAGTAATACAAACAAAGGTGTTGCGCAAGAATCAGCATTAAAAATGCTAGAATTAACAGCTGGTGAAGTTGTTACTATGTACGACACACCACTTGGTTTCCGTCATGGACCAAAATCGATTATTGACCCAGAAACACTTACAGTTGTATACTTAAGTGACGATGCTTATACACGTCAGTATGAGATTGATATTCTTAAAGAAATGAGTCCACAACGCAAAGGTAATAAAATTCTTGCGATTTCATCAAGTGAAGATGAACAAGCTGAAGAACTTGTAGATTACTTCTACAGTTTTGACAACAAGGAAAAATTAGAAAATGTATTCTTAGGACTTGAATACATAACTATGGCTCAATTAATTGCATACTACAAAAGCCTTTCACTTGAAAAAACACCAGACAATCCATGTCCAACAGGTGAAGTGAACCGTGTAGTAAAAGGGGTAACAATCTACCCATATGTAAAGAAATAAAAGGAGAAAAATTATGATCGGATTAGTAGTAACAGGACACGGAAATTTCGGGTCAGGGCTTACAAGCTCAGTAAACTTAATTGCTGGAGAACCAGCAAACTATGAATTTGTGGATTTTACAGCAGAAAAAACACCAGAAATCTTAGAAGATGAATTACGCGAAGCATTCGACCGCTTAAAAGAATGTGAAGGAATCATCGTGTTAAGTGACCTTCCAGGTGGTTCACCATTTAAAGTGGCTGCTACACTTGCACAAGGATACAAAGATGTATATGTTTTAGGTGGAACAAACTTACCAATGATTGCTGAATTAACAATGGCAAGAACTATGATTGAAGATGTTCATGCATTAGTAGATATGGCAATTAATACTGGTAAAGATCAAATTGTAAAGTTTGAAATTAAAAAACCAGCGGCTCAAGTAGAACCAACAGACGGAATTTAATTGATACAAGACGGACTTTAGCAGGTCCGTTTTTTTGAACTAACAATGTGTGTAAACAACATCACCAATATAAAAGCAGCTCGATTATTGAGCTGCTTTTAATTATAGATTGTTTTGGCATAGTCACTTGGTGTGATTCCAAATTGTTGTTTGAACTTTCTTGAAAAGTAATGAATTGATGCAAATCCTAGAATGTTTGAAATTTCAGATATTGTATATTTTGATTCCTTGATTAACTGTTTTGATCGATTGAGTTTCAAATCGGAAATGTATTGTTTTGGTGCAGTGTTTAAGTTGGTCTTGAATAATTGTTGTAGACTACTGCGTGATATATTAAATTCACTACATAGATTTTCAATTGTGATTACTGAGTAGATATTGTCATTGATGTGTATTAAAATCTCATTTAATAATTCATTTTCAAATTTTTGCTGCATTGGGCTTGTTTTAACTGGTAAGTCATCAATGTAATCAAAGTACATCAAACGAATTAAGATTTGTTCAAGGTATGAGACAAGTAATTCTCTTTGATAAGGTTCATCACCTTCGCTTGTTTTAACGAAGAGGTTAATCGTATCAAGTATTTCGCGATTTGCTTTAAATACGCGTTGGTTAAGACTGTCTACGTGTTCATTGTCACAACTCATATCAAACATAACTGTTAAATAGGAGCATGTTTGGTCTGCTTTTGTGTATTGGTTATGAAATTGGTTTGGCATATAAAACATTAGATCATATTGACCAAGTTCAAAATCTTGATCTTCTACACGTGTTTGCAGTTCTCCATTATCAATAAAGGTTAGTTCCCAGTGATTAGTAGATTCTCCTGCAAATGAGTAACTTGTGTTTCGCACTTGGTAATAACAGGCAAGCACTTCCTCCACGAAAATACGAGGACGAATTGGCATATATTGAATTGGCTCTTCTAATTTTACTCGATTACGCGTGTAATTCCCAGTTGTTGATATTTCAAGTTTCGCTGAACTTGTAATACTAATGAAATTAAAACGGACACCAGGTTCTAATCGTACGACACGGTGAATGACAAATTTCTCAATTGCACTGTCATCACTGCTTTGTACTAAAAGTAAAACAATTCCTTCGTTAACACGTAAGTATGTGTCACTTTCACTATAATACAAAAAATCAACGCTCTTGTTTGAGATTTTCTTTATCTTTTTACCTGGGGAGAGTATAGAACTGCCTTGTGAGAAGTCTTGGAAAATCTCTCCATATTTTTGAAAGATATAACTTGTTGTTTTTTTAAACATAGCGTATAGTCCTCCCTTGTCTTTTTAGTGTATCACACAAATTAATGAACGCAAAAATGAAATGATAGAAAATTACAAGAAAATACTATCACATAAGTATTTATCTTTGAAAACGCTTATATTGTTGTAAAAACAACAATATATTATGTGATTCACACAATTTTAATAAAAAATGCAAACTCATTAATAATAAGTGCAAATACTTTTACCCTTTGTGTATTAAAATGAAAGTGTAGTGAAGCCTGTCTCGATTTGCACTACAGAAGGAGAGAGAGTATATGCCAAATATTGTTTTAACTAGAATCGACAACCGTCTGATTCATGGTCAAGTTGCTACGCAATGGGCCGGAGTTGTAGGAGCTAACTTATTGTTAGTTGCAAATGATGCGGTGGCTGCTGATGAGTTCCGTCAAGGACTTATGGATATGGCTGCACCTGCATATGCACAAACACGTTACTTCACAATTCAAAAAACGATCGATGTGATCGGAAAAGCAAGTGATGCACAAAAAATTGCAATTATCTGTGAAACACCTCAAGATGTACTAAAACTTGTTGAAGGTGGAGTTCCAATTAAAAAAGTGAACATTGGAAACATGCACATGGCTGATGGAAAACGTCAAGTTGCTACATCAGTTGCAGTTGATGATGCAGATGTTGCAGCATTCAAAAAAATGCAAGAACTAGGTGTTGAGTTAGAAATCAGACGTGTTCCTGACATTGCAGCTGAAGATCTTGCAAAATTATTCAAGTAAATTTATTTAAAAAAGGAGAAAAACGATGGAAATAATTCAAATTGTTTTATTAGCAGTCGTAACATTTATTTTTGCGATTGACCAATTCTCACTAACTGAGTTAATCTACCGTCCAATTATTGCTTGTCCTATTATTGGTCTTGTTTTAGGAGACTTAAATACTGGATTAATTGTTGGTGGTACTTACGAGTTAATGATGGTTGGAAACATGCCAGTTGGTGGGGCACAACCACCAAACGCCGTACTTGGTGGTGTAGTAGCGATGGTGTTTACTGTAAAAGCAAACATGGACATTGACACTGCATTAGGAACATCTGTAATTTTCGCAGTGTTCGGACAATACGCAGTAACATTAACATTCACAATTATGTCAGGATTAATGTCAAAAGCTGATAAAGCAGCTGAAGATGCTAACCCTAAAGGAATCACAGCAGTTAACTTAACTTCAATGTGTATTCTAGGATCATTATTTGCAGCTATGGCTGTAGTTGCTTACATTGGTGGATCTGCTATGCAAAAACCTTTAGCTGATTTCTCTGAAAACTTCTCATGGATTATGGGAGGATTAGGAGCAGCTGGTGGAATGATGCGTTATGTAGGGTTCGCGACTCTATTAAAAATCATGTTATCAAACGACCTATGGGGAATCTACTTTGCTGGATTCGCTGCAGCAGCAGTTTTAGGAAATGTTGAAGCAACAGCTGGAGCAACATTGCTACTAGTAGCATTTATTGGTCTTGCAATTGCACTTTACGACTTTAACACTAGCATTCGTATGAAAGAGAATGCTGGAAGTGGAAATGGAGGTATGACTGATGGCATCTAATGCAACTGTTTATAAAAATACTACTCCTGCTCAAGCTTTAGACAAAAAAACGATGAACAAAATGGTTTGGCGTTCTCTAAATCTTCAAGCTTCATTCAACTATGAAAGAATGCAAGCTGCAGGTTGGTTATGGGGTATTCTTCCAGGATTGGAAAAAATCCACACTGATAAAGAAGACTTAAGTGCTTCAATGGAACACAACCTTGAGTTCTTTAACACTCACCCATTCTTAGTAACATTCGTTATGGGTATCGTTCTATCATTAGAACAACAAAAAGCTGATATTGCTACAATCCGTTCAGTACGTGTTGCAGCAATGGGACCATTAGGTGGAATCGGGGATGCATTATTCTGGTTTACATTAGTTCCAATTACAGCTGGTATTACAGCTAACATGGCAATCGATGGAAGTCTTGTTGGACCTATCTTATACTTTGTAATTACTTTCGGAGTACAAATGGGATTACGTTTCTGGTTAATGAACTGGTCTTATTCTTTAGGAACAAAAGCAGTTACTACATTAACAAAAAATGCAAAAGAATTTACTCGTGCTGCATCTATGCTTGGAGTATTCGTAGTTGGTGCATTAACTTGTAACTACGGAGCAACATCATTAGGAATGATGATTCCAAATGGTACAATAATTGATGAAACTGGTGCTGAAGTTGCTAACTATATCGATATTCAAGCACTATTAAATGGTATCTTACCAGCATTAATTCCATTAGCATTAACTTTAATGTGTTTCTTCTTGATTAAAAAGAAAAACTGGAGTGCTGTTAAATGTATCGCATTACTATTAGTAATCGGTATTGTAGGATGTGCTGTTGGTATTTGGTCAGGTGACTATCAAACACTTATCGACGTACCTTGGCATAACTAAAATATTGGAACTCTCTCTGTTCTAAGGAAAGTGTCGTTCATACGGCACTTTTTGTTGTTTTACGTAGATATGCTAGTATTTTTCATTGTAGTGAATGTGCCAAATAGATATTCAAAAAATAGATTAAAAAATGTGCAAAACTTTGGAAGTAGCGTATACTAGAAGAAAAGGTAGTAAATAGAGAGAGGCTACCAAGGAGGAAATAAATTATGCCAAATATAGTACTAACAAGAATCGATAATCGCTTGATTCACGGACAAGTTGCAACACAGTGGACTGGTGTAGTAGGAGCTAACTTGTTATTGGTCGCAAATGATGCAGTAGCTGGAGATGAGTTTCGTCAAGGGTTGATGAATATGGCAGCACCAGCATATGCACAAACACGGTACTTTACCATTCAAAAAACAATCGATATTATCGATCGTGCAAGTGATGCACAAAAAATTGCAATTATCTGTGAAACACCTCAAGATGTATTAAAACTTGTTGAAGGTGGAGTTCCAATTAAAAAGGTGAATATTGGAAATATGCATATGGCTGATGGAAAACGTCAGGTTGCCACTTCTGTAGCAGTTGATGATGCAGATGTAGAAGCATTTAAAAAGATGCAAGAATTAGGCGTAGAATTAGAGATTAGACGTGTGCCTGATATCGCAGCAGAAGATATCGATAAATTATTCAAATAATAAATAATAAAAAACTAGCAAACGGTCAAAATCGTTTGCTAGTTTATATATATAAGGATGTAAAAGACATTTTTGAGCTACCTGCATTAATTGTTGTGTATGAATGAATAAGGATGATAAGTTCACAGTAATTAGATGCAAAGAAGTAACTAGAGGATATATCTAAAGGTGCATGTGAATTGAATGTCAAAGTGAGAAGTCATGTACATTAATAAATAAAAAAATTGTCTATAATAAATTTGTGTGATGTATTACATAAACCTTTATTTCATGCATGATTCCGCGAAAGTTAAAATTTTCACAAAAGTTGAATTTTTCGGGTGATGTTAATTGACATTAACATTTGTTAATCATATAATGGTTAGGTAAAACGAAGGAGGACTTTTAACATGGCAGTAAAAGTTGCAATTAATGGTTTTGGACGTATTGGACGTCTAGCATTCAGACAAATGTTTGGTGCAGAAGGATATGAAGTCGTAGCAATTAACGATTTAACAGATCCTAAAATGTTAGCGCATTTATTAAAATATGACTCAGCACAAGGAACTTACGCATTAGCTAGTAAAGTAGAAGCTGGTGAAGGTTCAATCACAGTTGACGGAAAAGAAATTAAAATTTACGCAGAAGCTGACGCTTCAAAATTACCTTGGGGTGATTTAGATGTAGACGTAGTATTAGAATGTACTGGATTCTACACTTCAAAAGCTAAAGCAGAAGCTCACATTACTGCAGGAGCTAAAAAAGTTGTTATTTCAGCACCAGCTGGAAACGACTTACCAACAGTAGTATTCGGAGTTAACGAAGGTGTATTAACAGCAGAAGACACAATTATCTCAGCTGCTTCATGTACAACTAACTGTCTTGCTCCAATGGCAGACACATTAAACAAACTTGCTTCAATTAAAGCTGGAATTATGTCAACAATTCACGCTTACACTGGAGACCAAATGTTATTAGATGGACCTCACCGTAAAGGTGACTTACGTCGTGCTCGTGCAGCAGCAGTAAACATTGTTCCTAACTCAACAGGAGCTGCAAAAGCAATCGGATTAGTAATTCCTGAATTAAACGGAAAATTAATCGGTTCAGCACAACGTGTTCCAGTTCCAACTGGATCAAGTACAATCTTAGTATCAGTAGTTGATGGAGACGTTACAGTTGATTCAATCAACGCAGCTATGAAAGCAGCAGCTAACGATTCATTCGGATACACTGAAGACCAACTTGTATCTTCAGACATCGTAGGATCTACTTTCGGATCAATCTTCGATGCTACACAAACAATGGTTATCCCAATGGATAACGGAACTACACAAGTTCAAACAGTTGCTTGGTATGACAACGAAAACTCTTACACTAGCCAAATGGTAAGAACAATTAAATACTTCGCTGAATTAAGCAAATAATTTCAGAAAGCTCACTTAGGTGGGCTTTTTTCTTGCTTAAGTAAACTGAAAAGTGTATAGAAAAAGCCGGTTATATTTATCCGGCTTGTGTTTTATATTTTATCTTTCTCGTTAATGTATAAATCCATATCAATACAAGTACCAGTAATATGGCAAAAATCTATGATTTCTTTTCCTAAGGTGAATGATGGTGTAATTTCATCAGGGTAAAGAATGGGAACGATTTCTAAGTAGAGAGTAACGTCATACTTTTCATGAATTTCTTTTAGTATATCAGTTTTGGGGATTAAATCTTTAATAGTTGTGAGCAATTGATCTTCATTGTTAATGTTGTATTCATTAACGCGACCATACTCCCATAATGAAAATCCAAAAGGATGACCATCTTTTCGGAGTTCATTTCTATCTCTTCTTTTGCTTGGTTCTAATTGTAATATATCTGTGATCGTATCTGGGTTAAAATCTCCGCAAATTGAAAAATATGTATAACATTGGTTTGTTTCTTTCATGTAGTCACCTTTCTATTGTATATATGTGAATATCATAATTGTTATTCGTTAATGATTAAAATAGTTTTTCTTGTTTATGTGTGTTCTTTGCAGCATAAGTGAGTGGATATTGTTTTTGTAGTTGTCCAATGTATTTGTAGAGATGGGTGCGGTATTCGTTTTTATACTCTCTATCTTGATACATACGATTGAGTTTATCATAAAGATGTGGATGGGTTTGGCGAATATTCTGGAAAAATACTTTACGTGTTTGTCCACGCAAATACATCATCCCTGGCATAATATAGTCAAAGTCATGATCATAAGCAAATTTATACAATGTGTGCAAACTTTCTTTGTGATCTGTAATGTATGGAATGATTGGCATTAAGTGAATACCAACAGTCGCACTGGTTTCTTTTTTTATTATAGATGCTGCTTCTAATCGACTTGTTGAACTACTTGCACCGCTTTCTATCTGTTTTGCAATATCATCATTTGTTGTTGTCACAGTAAATGCAATATTAACTGATGCAACTTCTGATAACTGTTTCCACAAATCTAAATCACGTAAGATGAGTGCAGACTTCGTTGAAATATTTGTAGGCCACTTATGTTTGATTAAAACGGCTAATACGTCGCGCATCAATTCAAATTTCTTTTCAAGTGGTTGATAGCTGTCGCATACACCACCTAAGTTAATAGTGCCTTTTTCTTTGATCTTGGATAGTTCTTTATCCAAAACTTCAGCAATATTTTCTTTTACAAAGATGGTTTCATAATAATCATCAGATTCCATGTATTTGTGCGAGTAGAGTGCATAACAATATATACACTTATGCATGCATCCTCGATAAATATTTAAGTCATAAGGAAAAGGAAGCCGTCCTGGCTTCAATTTATGTAATGCACTTTTCGCTTGAATGATTTGAATGTTCATATATCTATAGTAGCACGATTTATAACAAGGGGGATGTTAGAATGACAAGCAGTGTATTATAATATAGAAAAATGAGGTGCAAGATGCGAAAAGCAAATAGAGAGATTAAAGATCGAAATGAAGTATTACAAGTAATAAAAAATAGTGATGTATGTCGAGTTGCATTCTTTGATGAAGAGTATCCATATATACTGCCATTTAACTTTGGTTTTACTGAGGAAGGTGGCCAACTTGTTTTATATTTTCATGGTGCTTTGGAAGGTAGAAAATATGAACTGATGCAAGCAAATCCAAATGTAGGGTTTGAAATGGATGGAAAGCATGAGTTGATGTATGATCATGAACACGGTAACTGCACAATGGCATATGAAAGTGTAGTAGGAACTGGGAAAATAGAAATTATCGATGATACAGATTTCGATAAGAAAATGAAAGGACTACAAATTATTCTAGATCATTATCGTGAACCAGATTTTCCAATCAATGAAAAGGTTGTTTCTTTTACAAGAGTATTTAAACTAACCGTTACTGAGATGAAAGGAAAACGTCGACCTGCATTATAACCCGGGAAATGATAAAAAATAATAATCCCTATTTGCACAGTGTTGCTAAAATAAATGCAATTAAGGCGGTTAGAAATTAACCAAAAGTATTTACTTTAGTGAATAATAGTTATATTACAAGGATATATTAATCTATTTGTATTCAAGATGAACCCACCAGAGAATCATCTTGAAAAAGTAAAACTAGTCATTGATATGTCATTAAATTCCACCAAAAAACTTACTTTTTGATACTATTACTCTAAAAAATGCGATTAAATGGAGGGTTAGTAGCAACACTGTGCAAATAAGGATTTAAAAATAATAAAAAACTGTTACTTTTGTTGATAAAAGTAGGTGTTTATGAGTATAATGTGCAAGAACATCCATGATGAAGAAAAGAACATAGAAAACGTGTATAGCGAGAACTTGGTTGGTGAAAAAGTTTGACGTGACTGTGCAGATGCAACTTCTAGATGAACCGTATCCTTGACGTTATCAAGCAATGAGAACCAAGTAGAGTGGAACCGCGACTTTTCGCCTCTATGATGGTTTTTTTATTTTTTGGAGGAAGCTATGAAACTATATAACTCATTACATAACAAGATTGAAGAATTTAAACCAATTGTGGAAGGAAAGGTTTCCATGTATGCATGTGGACCAACGGTTTATAATTATCCACATATTGGAAATGCAAGACCAATTGTAATTTTTGATACTTTAAAGAAAACCTTTGAAGCAAGTGGCTATGAAGTAAAGTATGTAAGTAACTTTACGGACGTAGATGATAAAATCATCAACAAGGCACAAGAAGAAGGTGTAAATGAAGATATTATTAGTGAACGCTACATTGATGCATATAATGCAGACCGTGCAGCACTACATGCAAACTTACCTGATGCAACACCTCGAGTAACCGAAACGATGGATGCGATTATTGCCTTTATTAAGGATTTAGTTGACACAGGTTTTGCCTATGAAATTGATGGCGATGTATATTTTCGCGTAAATAAAGTAGATGCCTATGGAAAACTGTCTGGTCAAAAAATTGAAGACTTGGTCGTTGGGGCAAGAATCGATGAAAATGATAAGAAGGAAAGTCCATTAGATTTTACATTGTGGAAACAAACGGATAAAGGAATCAAATGGGATTCACCATGGGGACAAGGACGTCCAGGATGGCATACGGAATGTGTGGTTATGATTTCCAATGAATTTGGTGGAACCCCAATTGATATCCATGGCGGGGGAATGGATTTAAAATTCCCACATCATGAAAATGAAATGGCGCAAAGCTGTGCACATGATCATAGTGGACTTGCCAATTACTGGGTACATAATGGAATGGTAAACATCGATGGTGAAAAGATGTCAAAATCTCTAGGAAATGTAATTTGGGCTCGCGATTTCATTGAAAAACTTGGCGGAAATCTTGTGCGTTGGGTACTATTATCTGCACACTATCGTGCACCACTGAACATCTCAGAAGAAACCATTGATACTGCAAGAAAAGAGCTTGATAAAGTAAGCAATCCATTAAAGCAAGCATATGTGAAATTATCACTTGCCGGTGCAAGTAGCAAAGGTGAAGTAATAGATGCAGAATTTGGACCATTTATTGAAGCAATGCAAGATGATTTAAATACAGAGAATGCATTTATGTCACTATTTGATACAGTAAAGCGTTTTAATCAAAACTTACGTCAAAGAGAAATTGATGTTGATGTGGTGGCAAACTACATTGAAACGATTCAAAAAATGCTGTATGTATTAGGGATTGAAATTGCACCTATCGTATTGAGTGATGAAGATAAACACTTATACCAAAAATGGAATGAAGCAAAAGCAAATAAAGACTTTGATGTTGCTGATAACTATCGTCAACAACTACAAGAAAAGGGAATTCTCTAATGGAATTGCAAGGGTTAAATGGAACTACCTTAGCATATATTGGAGATGCTTTATATAGTTTACAAATACGTGAGTATTTGGTAGAGAAGGGGTTACAAAGACCCAATGATTTACAAAAAGAAAGCGTGAAGTATGTAAGTGCAGTTGCACAAGCAAAGTTTTTACAAGCGATGCTTGAACAAGAACTACTAACAACAGAAGAACAAGCGATCGTAAAAAGAGGACGCAATACAAATATTCACTCGCGTGCCAAGAATGCAGATATGATGACGTATCGATTTTCAACAGGTTTTGAAGCCTTGTGGGGATACTTGTATCTATCTAAACAAAGGGAACGTATAGACGAGTTATTGAAATTTGTACTTGCACAGGAGGTGTAAGATGACACAAATTGTTTTCGGAAAGAATGTCGTTCGACAATTACTAAATGATAATAAAAATATTCATAATTTATGGATTTTAGAAGGATTTAAGGATAAAGAGATTTTATCGTTAATATATAATCGAAAGATTTCGTTTAAGAATTGTGGACGCAAAAAACTTGATGAACTTGCAAACGGGGGAAATCACCAAGGGATTGTAGCTGAAATTGATGCGTATAAATATGCAGATATTCATCAGTTGGTTGATTCCATTGATAAAGAATATCCACTGCTTGTGTTGTTGGATGGACTAGAAGATCCACATAATTTGGGAGCTATATTACGAACATGTGATGCAGTTGGTGCAGATGGAGTCATTATTGGAAAACATCGTAGTGTATCATTAAATCCAACGGTTGCCAAAGTATCCACAGGTGCAATTGATTATGTGCCTGTATGCCAAGTTACAAATCTAGCAAATACCTTGCGTGATTTGAAAAAGAAAGGCTATTGGGTGATTGGTAGTGATATGTATCAAGCGCAAGATTATAGTACACCTGACTATAAAATGCCAATTGTATTAGTGATTGGTAGTGAAGGGTATGGAATGAGTGATGTAGTAAAGAAACAATGTGATATGTTTGTTAGTTTACCGATGGTCGGACATGTTACTTCTTTAAATGCATCAGTTGCCTGTGCAGTACTCCTATACGGAATCTATACAAATAGAAATAAATAAAGTTAGGGGGTGAAATTGTGAGTCATTGTCATCAAAATGACAATGAGCTTCTATATTTGATTCGACAGGGCGATGAAGAGGCATTGTCATTATTAATTGACAAATATAAGCGAATCATTCGTGCATATGTGCACGGCTATAGTAGTAAGGTGAAGACATCTTGCGATTTAGAGGATTTGTATCAAGAGTGTATCATTGCATTATACAAAGCAGCCAACACGTACAAAGAAACAATGGACTGTAAGTTTAGTAGTTACTATCGTGTCGTGATGGAGCGTACGTGTTACAACTATCTTCGTTCTGCATATAATTTGAAAAATCGTGCCAATCAAAGTTTATTATCTCTTGATCAATATGTATGTGAACAAGGCGGCTTACTAATTGGAGATATTATCGCTTGCGATCCTTGTATTGAACCAACATGGGCATTTGAGATTAAGCAACAAATGGTATCCATACGGAGTTGTGTGAAAAACATGGGTGAGAAAGAACAAAAGATATTTACTTTATGGGAACTAGGTTACTCATATAAAGAGATATCAAGGATTCTATCTGAAGCAGAAAAAACGATAGATAATACGATGTATCGTTTGAAAAAAGATTTGCGAATTCAAATGATACGTGCAGGATATAAACTACCCTCAAAAAAATGAAATTAACTAACAAGGAAAATGAGCGTATGTAAGTGAAATACGTGCTTTTCCTTGTTTGTTTGTGGTAGGATAAATGTTAGACATTCATTGACTAAGTAACTTGACTTTAGAAGTTAAAAAAGCATAAAAAATGGCTAAGCCCTTTATTCATAAGGTTTTAGCCATTTTTAGTTTCACACTTTTTTGTAGTGTATTTTACTCTTTTTTGCTAGTTGCTATAATATTTTTGATTTTTGCTAGTGTCATTCGGTATTTTGATGTATCCAATCCAAATGTCTCATCTAATAAGTCTATTATCTCGTTGCGATTTAAACATTGATAAATATTCTCAGTTACCAAGGTGTAGTTAAAACTTCTAAGGCCTTCTATTAACTGTTGTGGTGAGTATTTGCGTTCAATCTCATGTTCAATCACACGTATTAATAGTAATGATAAGAAACATGTGAAAAAGTGCGATTCAATATGATCATCTCTTGATACGTGTGCTGGTCGGGATTCTAGTTCACTTTTTGTGATTTTAAATGACTCCTCGATTTTCCATAACCCACGATAGGTATTTAAGATTTCTATATCACTTAGATTCGTTTCACTAGTCACGATTGAATAATACCCATCATATTTCTCTTCTTCTTCAATCTTGTCATAATTTATATGACGCATAATGTTATCATTCTTCTTTTTTTGTAATAGTTCACCTGTCGATTGATCAATTACATTTTCTTCAATATAATTCATGCAACCATAGTTAGATGCTTGTGTATATTTTCCGCTTGATTCAATTAGACGCTGCGCCTTCTCAACTGATTCCAGTCTTTTCATTTTTTGTCTTTTTGCATACTTTGGACTATAGTAAACTACTTGCTTTTGTTTGATTGTGACCTCATGGTTTCGTTTGCCATTTTCTTCGATTTTAATTGTCTTTCCAATGATTCGAGACTTTATTTTAAATGCATCAATAACTTCATTCTCATCATCACCTGTAATTGTGTCGGAATGATCATTGTGAGTTATATATCCGTCTTCATCAAGGACCCAGTCACGATATTTCTTATCTGCTCCTCGAATACTTTGGCTATATACATAACCATCTCCTTTACCATGTGTATAGAAAATGTTGTCACTTGTATTTAGTCCACGATCTGCAACTACAATAACTCTGCCTATATTGTAGTCAATTTTGCATCGATTGATTACAGGACGTAAGTTTACTTTTTCACTCTCGTTACCAGGGAAGAGATGGTATGCCATTGGTATCCCATTCGAATCCATCAATAATCCCATTTGAACGATTGGTGTTTTTCTGTGTTCCTTACTTGGACCTTTTTTTCGAATCCCTTTTTCTGAATCAATTTCAAAATAATAATTTGTGCAGTCAAAGAATGCATGTTCATTAGATCTTCCATATTTTGCTTTTACACTTTCATGTAAATAAGCTTGTAGTTCATTACGTAATGGATAGAGTCGAGTTAATACATCGTAAATAGCATCTGAACTTGAAGCTAATTTCTCAAAATACATAGAAGATGATTTGAAAGTAGCGATTTTCGATTCCGGTTTTAAAATTCTTGAGAATACAAGTAAACAAATGACATTATTGAAATTGTATTCAATCTTCGTATTCCGTTGTTTATTCTTGAAAAACTCAGGAAGCTTCAATGAAGAATAAACAGATTGGAGAAACACATATCCTAGGTTTTTAACTTGGCTTTGGTTAATGGGTGTGCGTTGATTCATATCTAAAGAGACAGTGATAGAATCTTGGTTGTTAGCCTTTGCTTCTTCAGTTAAACGTTTGGCTTCAGCTTTGAAATGAGCGAGAGGATCATCATAGAGTTTCTCTAGGTCATCAAGAAAACCAATACGTTTAATGTGTTTTTGTCTAGGTATTCCATTTTTATCACGATACCCTTCATAATAAGCAAGAACGATACGACCAGCAGAGTTTTTATTTTTCTTAACGAACATAGAGGATCCTCCTAATATAGGTATATTATACCACATCACATAACAACACACAACACTTTAGTGTAAAAGTATTGACAAAAAAACATCGAAATAAATCGATGAACAAAAGGTAAATGATGATTATGGTTGTTTTTTTGCTTCTAAACTCGGGGAATTCAAATGATACGTGCAGGATATAAACTACCCTCAAAAAAATGAAATTAACTAACAAGGAAAATGAGCGTATGTAAGTGAAATACGTGCTTTTCCTTGTTTGTTTGTGGTAGGATAAATGTTAGACATTCATTGACTAAGTAAAGGTCATATGATAAAGTAATAAGGCAATGAGGTGATATCGTGGCTAATAATGGACAAGCACAAAAAGTGATACTGACATGTAGCGAATGTTTATCACGTAATTATTCAACAAAGAAGAATAAAACAACCTATACAGAACGTATGGAAATTAAGAAATTTTGTAAAAAGTGTGGAAAACACACGATTCATAAAGAAACGAAGTAGGAGGAATCGAGATGTTAAAATGGTTTAGTATCCGTGGGATTATAACTGAAATCAAGCGAATTCGTTGGTCATCACCAAAAGAACTTGCAAAAGATAGCGCAACTGTAATTATCTTTACAGCTGCATTTGCATTATTCTTTTTGGCATGTACAGCGTTCAATGCATGGTTCTTGACGGATTTATTAGGTGTATAATATATGAGTGAAATAAAAAAAGAATGGTATGTAGTAAATACATATGCAGGACATGAAAATAAAGTAAAGTTGAACTTGGAACGTCGTGTAGAAACAATGGGTCTACAGGATTCACTATTCCAAGTAATCGTTGCTGAAGAAACAGAAATCGAATACAAAAACGGTAAAAAAGTTGAGAAGGTAAAAAACCTTTTCCCTGGATACTTATTTGTTGAAATGATGATGACTGATGAAGCTTGGTATATTGTTCGTAATACACCAGGTGTTACAGGATTTATCGGTTCAAGTGGTGGTGGGGCAAAACCATTCCCAGTTGCTGAAGATGAAATTGATTCCATCCTACGTCGTTTAGGAATGAGTGAAAAGAAAGTCAACGTGAATTTCGAAGTTGGAGATCACGTGCGTATTCTTGATGGACCATTTGCAAACATGGAAGGAACAGTTGAAGAATTAAATGCAGAAACACAAGTTGCAACTGTATTAACAACGCTGTTTGGTAGAGAAACACCTGCAGAAATTGGATATGCTGATTTAGAAAAGTCAGAATATACAAAAACATTAGAAGATGTAAAACTAGTGGAAGAAGAATAATCTTCTACTTTTTTTATGGAATATGATATAAAATAAACGTGGAAAGGTTGGACGTATTATGAAAGAAATAAGCATGTTTGATGTCATTGGTCCAAATATGATAGGACCTTCATCAAGTCATACCGCAGGGGCATGTCGAATTGCACAAATTGCACGTCGTATTGCTAATGAAAAAATTGTAGATGTACGTTTTGATTTATATGGTTCATTTGCCAAAACATATAAAGGCCATGGGACAGATCGCGCGCTTGTTGCTGGTATGTTAGGCATGAATCCAGATGATGAACGAATCAAGGATTCATTTAGTTGTGCTAAAGAGGCGGGACTCGCTTTTACATTTAAAGAAAAACACGATCCTGCATTTGCACCAAACACGGTAATCATTCATATGGTGGATCAGTTTGGTGTGGAATACAAGATGCGTGGAGAAAGCGTTGGTGGTGGAGAAGTAATGATTAATTCCATCAACGGAGTTGAGGTAAATCTAAGTGGAGAATATGACACGATCGTAGTGAAGCAACAAGATGCTCCAGGAGTCATTGCTAGATTATCAAGTATTCTTGCCAAATATGGAATTAATATTGCCTTTATGAAACTCTATCGCGAAGACAAAGGGAAGATTGCCTATACGATAGTTGAAGTCGATGAATATTTTGATAATGCATTATTTGAAGAATTACGCAAAGATCAAGCGATTTTAAGTGTATCCTATATAGCTAGATTGGAGTGGGACTAATGTTTAAAAGTGCAAAAGAATTATTCGCTTTAACGAAAAAAGAAAACTGTAGAATTTCACAAATCATGGTGAAGCGTGAAATGGAAGTATTCAACCGTAAAGAAGAAGATATATATTTACGAATGGAAAAATCGTGGACGATTATGAAACAAGCAGCGCATAAACCAATTCATCAAGAACTGGAATCAATGGGTGGATTTCTTCGCGAAGAAGCAAAAGATATGCAAGCGTTTATCGAAAGTGGGAAAAGCTTTTGTGGGGAGCTTGTTGATAAAGCGGTACTATATGCACTAGCAGTCAGTCAAGTCAATGCTTCAATGGGACTGATTGTTGCGGCGCCTACAGCAGGTGCTAGTGGAGTGCTGCCAGGATGTTTTGTCGCATTACAAGAAGTTCGTGGTTTTAGTGATAAACAGATAATTGAAGCACTGTATAATGCAAGTGCGATTGGTTATTTAACGATGCGTAATGCAAATGTGTCTGGTGCACAAGGTGGTTGCCAAGCTGAGGTTGGTACAGCAAGTGCAATGGCAGCAAGTGCCATAGTGGAACTAATGGGTGGAAGTGTGCAACAATCACTGCATGCAGCAAGTCATGCATTTATGAATATCTTAGGACTTGTATGTGATCCAATTTGTGGATTGGTAGAAGTGCCTTGTCAAACAAGAAACACAGTTGGTGCAACAAATGCTCTGATTTGTGCGCAAATGGCAATGAGTGGAATTGCCAATGTAATTCCTTTAGATGACATGATTGAAGTCATGGAAAACGTTGGTCACTCTTTACCAGCAACCTTACGTGAAACCGCCATGGGTGGTAGTGCAAAAGCAAAACACATTTGCAAAGGATGCAAATAAAGATACATTACGAATTATGGCACGTAGAAAGTTGCAAGAATGCTTGCATTTCGCGTGCTTTTATTATATTATAAGGAAGCCTGTTTAGGCATAAGCTTACTATGCGTGGTAGGAAGGTGCGATCCTTTCGATTGACCACTGCATAAGACAAAGAAAACGGAGGTGTCTTATGAGCAAGAAAAAAATCGCAAAAGTAGCGAAGCTACAATTCCCAGCAGGGGGAGCGAAACCAGGACCTGCATTGGCATCAGTTGGAATCAACATGCCTCAATTTACACAAGCATTTAACGATGCTACTAGAGACCGTCAAGGTGATATCGTTCCAGTAATCATTACTGCATACGAAGACAAAAGTTTTGATTTTGTATTAAAAACTACACCAGCTTCAATCTTATTAAAGAAAGCCGCTAACGTAAACAAAGGTGCAAGTGACTCAAAAGTTTCTGTTGGAACTATTAGTGCTGACAAAGTTCGCGAAATCGCTGAATACAAAATGCCAGACTTAAATGCAAACGATATTGATGGAGCAATGAAAATCATTGCTGGTACTGCTCGCAACATGGGTATTGTTGTCGAAGGTATGGAATAGGAGGTCACCATGGCTAATAAAGGTAGAAAATATTTAGAAGCTGCAAAATTAGTAGACGCTGAAAAAACATACGCTATTAACGATGCAATCGCTTTAATTAAAAAAGCAAGTTACGCAAAATTTGACGAAAGTGTTGAATTATCAATGCGTTTAAACGTTGATCCACGTCATGCGGACCAACAAATCCGTGGAGCTATCGTTCTTCCAAACGGAAGTGGACGCACACAAAAAGTTTGTGTTATCGCTCAAGGAGCTCAAGAACAAGAAGCGAAAGATGCTGGAGCAGATTTCGTTGGTGGAAAAGAATTAATCGACGATATGAAAAAAGGTTGGTTAGATTTTGATGTAATCGTAGCAACACCTAACATGATGGGTGAACTAGGAAAAATTGGGAAAATCTTAGGACCTAAAGGTTTAATGCCAAACCCTAAAACTGGTACAGTAACAATGGACGTGAAAAAAGCCGTTGAAGATATCAAAAAAGGGAAAGTAGAATACCGTGTTGATAAAGATGGAAACATCAACGTACTTATGGGTAAAGTAAGTTTCGATGATGCAAAATTAGTTGAAAACTTCAACACATTATACGATGTTGTAGCTAAGGCTCGCCCAGCTGCAGTAAAAGGACAATACTTCTTAAATATTACAGTAAGTAGTACAATGGGTCCTGGTGTCAAAGTTGCAATTTAATTGTTGACTTTATCGTAGATACCATATAGAATAACAATGTTTCAATATGCCATAGACAGTAACGGCGCAAGCTTAATCATGTTACCGAGGTAAATGAGAAAAAGATGATAAACTTTTAACTCGTTTTGTCTATGTAAGGATAAGACGAGTTTTTTATTCTCTTAGGTATATTGATCAAATATAAGTAAGAGGAGGTTAAATATGAAAGAAGCAGTATTACAAGCAAAACAGGAACTCGTAACTGAAATTTCTGACAAGTTCAAAAATAGCTCAAGTAGCGTTATCGTTGAATACCGTGGGTTATCAGTTGCTGAAGTTACTGAACTTCGTCGTGAATTACGCGAAGAAGGTGTAGACTTCACAGTTTACAAAAACTCAATGGTAGTGCGTGCTGCAGAAGATGCTGGTTATAGTGATTTAAAAGAAAGCTTAACTGGACCTAACGCATTCGCATTCTCAGAAGATGCAGTTGCACCTGCAAGAGTATTAGCAAAATTTGCGAAAACTCACAGTGCATTAGTAATTAAAGCTGGTGTGGTTGAAGGAGAAGTTGTTGGAATTGACACAATTACAAAACTATCAAAACTACCAAACCGCGATGGTATGATCTCTATGTTCTTAAGTTGCTTACAAGCACCTATTAGAGACTTCGCATGTGTTGTATCAGCAGTGCGTGACCAAAAACAAGAACAAGAACAAGCTTAATAAAATAACATATAGGAGGAAAATTTATCATGGCTAAATTAAATAAAGATGACGTAATTGCTTCTCTAAAAGAGATGACAATTCTTGAATTAAACGAACTAATCGAAGCAATCGAAGAAGAATTCGGAGTTACTGCTGCTGCACCAGTTGCTGTAGTTGCTGCTGATGACGGAGCTGCTGCTGGGGAACCAACAGAAGTTACTGTAACAATCACAGAAGTTGGAGCTTCAAAAGTTAACGTAATTAAAGCAGTACGTGAAATTACTGGATTAGGATTATTAGAAGCGAAACAAAAAGTTGAAGCTACTCCTGCAGTAATTAAAGAAAACATTCCAGTAGCTGAAGCTGAAGAAATCAAAACTAAATTAGTTGACGCTGGAGCAGCTGTAGAAGTTAAATAATTTTACATTATCTTACTTATTAACACCAAAGGATGTGGTATGATGTCTCACTATTTCGAAGATAATAAACATACAAAATCTAACCGGAAGGAATTCTCTTTCCGGTTTTGGTGTTTTGATTCAACCTTCATAAGTGACCATGGTGTCTTTAGTAAAGATGGTCTTGATGTAGGTACAAAAGTCCTGTTAGAAAGCATTGAAAATGAAGAATTCAAAGGTGATATTCTTGATTTGGGATGTGGATTAGGGACGGTTGGAATCTTGTTTAAAAAACGCTATCCACAAACACGTGTAACGATGGTTGATGTAAATGATCGTGCACTTGAACTAGCAAAAGAAAACGCGCAGAAGAATCAAGTTGATGTAGAGACTTTAAAGTCTGATGGTTTTGATTCTTTACATGAACGAAGATTCGAAAGCATTATTACCAATCCACCCATACGTGCAGGTAAACAAGTTGTTTATAAATTACTAGCTGATAGTTATGCACATTTAGTGGATGATGGGTGTTTGTATTTTGTGATGCGTAAATCACATGGTGCAAAAAGCGCGCAAAAGTATGTAGAGTCGATATTTGGTAATTGCCAACTACTGGCAAAAGACAAGGGGTTCTACGTATATAAGTCAAGTAAGAAACTCAAATAAATGATTGACAGATTGACAAAGTGTTGGTAATATAATAAATTGCAATAAAGTAAAATTTTATGATGGGGTTACATGCCCTTTTCGTCGTTTTAAAATACATAAGAAAGGAAGGCATTCATGGCAAAAAAAGAAACATATCGTACTGTAAAAATCGGTAAAAAAGCTGAACGTAGAGATTATTCTAAAGTTAGTGGTGATCTTGAATTACCTAATTTAGTAGAAATTCAAACGGACTCTTTTGACTGGTTTAAAAGCGAAGGTATCCAAGAGGTTTTTAATGAGATTTATCCGATTCAAAACCACAGTGGAAACATTAAGTTGAACTTCGTTGATTACGAATTCGAAGAACCTAAATTCAATGCTTCAGAATCAATGTATAGAGAAATTAACTATGCAACTTCATTGAAAGCAAAAATGGAACTAGAAATTGAGGATCCTAACACAGGAGAATTGATTTCAAAAGAGGAGGATGTTTTCCTTGGGGATTTCCCAATTATGACAGACACAGGAACGTTTATCATAAATGGGGCAGAACGTGTTATCGTTTCACAAATCGTACGTTCTCCAGGAGCATACTTTGCAACTGGAGTTGAAGAAAAAACTGGGCGTCCTACATATCACTCAGAATTAATCCCTTCAAGAGGAACGTGGTTAGAATTCCAAAGTGACATTAAAAAACAAACGGGAGGTCGTTTATTAAATGTATTGATTGACCGTAAACGTAAGGTGGCAAGTACCATCCTTTTCAAAGCGCTTGGAATGTCTGTCGATTTAGATAACAACATTGACCCTAATGATTCTGAACAAATCCGTATTTTCTTAGATACAATGGGTCGTAAACTTGTAAGTGAATTGCCTGAAAATAACGAAGAAAAAGAATACTTAGATTTATACTTAAACCTATATGGTTCTTACTTCGGACAATATGAAGAAGTGGAAAACACTTTATTTGAAGAAAAAGTAGCAACAACACAAGAAGCGTTGTTGACGATTTATGAAAACCAAAGAGCGGATGAAATTCCTACACTTGATGGTTCAATTAACTTAATGAATCAAAAATTCTTTGATTCGCGTCGTTATGACTTAACAAAAGCAGGGCGTTACAAACTGTCTAAGAAATTATCAGTTGTAGACCGCATGTTCTCTAATTATTTAGCACATGACATCGTTGATATTGATGGAAAAGTGTTACATAAACAAGGAACACTTGTAGACCGTACGGTGCGTGATGCATTACGTGAAGAAATGAAACGTGGTATGCATGTTACTGCATTCCCATATAACACACTGTTCTACCATAATGATGTGGTAAGTGTGCCTGTAAGTTATGCAAGTGCTTTAGTAGGACGTGTATTAGCTTACGATGTAGAACTTAAGAAAACTACATTATTTGAAAACACAGTATTAACAAAAGAAGATGTAGAATTATTACAAAAAGAAGAAGTTGAAGAAGTTGAAATCTTAGCTGGATTAATGGCTAAGGAAATCACAATCACAAAAGATAACTTCAAAGCAGTGATGGCATATGGTCAAACACTATATACATTAGGTCGTATCGTTGATGCGAAAGGTAATGATTTAGCAGATTCTGAAGGTGAAGTATTTACATATAACTTCTCACAAAAAGATAAAGTTGCTACATTAAGTGAAGCACAAGAAAAAGAATTACGTGCCCTTGTTGAAAAAGGAAATGTACGTGCTTACTTAATTGGTTGTGCCGTACAAGAAGTGCTTGTTCATAGTGGAGATAACATTCCTGTAAGTGTGGTTGGTAATGATCCATTCCTAAACAAACACACAATTACTGTATCTGATATGTATGCACTATATTCATACACATTAACTAATATGTATGGTATTGGTGAAAATGACGATATTGATATGTTAGGTAACCGTCGTATTCGTTCAGTTGGTGAACTTATCCAAAATCAATTCCGTATTGGTTTATCACGTATGGAACGTGTGGTTAAAGAACGTATGTCAATTGCTGAAATTGAAACATTAACACCAAAGAAACTTACAAATATTCGTCCATTAACAGCAGCAATTAAAGAATTCTTCTCGAGTTCACAATTGTCACAATTCATGGACCAACAAAACCCACTTGCTGAACTTACAAATAAACGTCGTATTTCAGCATTAGGACCTGGTGGTTTAACACGTGATCGTGCGGGATTTGAAGTACGTGATGTTCACTCATCTCACTATGGTCGTATTTGTCCAATTGAAACACCTGAGGGACCAAACATTGGTCTGATTTCAAACTTGACAACATATGGAAAAATTAACGAGTATGGATTTATCCAAACACCATACCGTATTGTAAAAGATGGAAAAGTTAGCGAAGACTGTGTGTACTTAAGTGCAGACGAGGAAGCGGACTACATTATTGCCCAAGCCAACGAGGTTGTTGATGGATTACTTGTTAATGAACAAGTCGTTGCCAGATTAAATGGTGAAACAATCATGGCAGAACGCGAAAAAGTAGAACTTGCCGATGTCAGTCCAAAACAAATCGTTTCGGTAGCGACAGCTTGTATTCCATTCTTGGAAAACGATGATGCTTCTCGTGCCTTAATGGGAGCGAACATGCAACGTCAAGCGGTACCTTTAATTAAGCCACAAAGTCCATTTGTTGGTACAGGTATCGAAAACAAAATTGCCAAAGATTCTGGTTCAGCAGTTGTTGCTGCAGAAGATGGTGTGGTTGATTTTGTTGATGCAACACGTGTTGTTGTAAGTGAAAAAGGCGGAAAACGCGAATACAAACTTAAAAAATTCGAATGTTCAAACGCTGGTACTTCAATTAACCAAATGCCAATCGTGCAAAAAGGTGAAAAAATTGAAAAAGGTGATGTAATTGTCGATGGACCTTCTATGCAAAATGGAGAGTTAGCATTAGGACAAAACGTTACGATTGCCTACATGACTTGGTATGGATATAACTATGAGGATGCGATCATTATGTCTGAACGCTTAGTGCGTGATGATGTATATACATCAATCCACATTGAAGATTACGACATTGACTGTCGTGATACAAAACTAGGACCTGAAGAAATTACACGCGATATTCCAAACGTAAGTGAAGCTGCTTGTCGTAACTTAGACGAACGCGGAATCGTTATGGTTGGTGCGGAAGTTAAAGAAGGAGATATCCTAGTTGGTAAAGTAACACCAAAAGGACAAAGCGAAGTAAGTCCTGAAGAAAAACTTTTATTAGCAATCTTCGGTGAAAAATCTCGTGAAGTTCGTGACAATAGTTTAAAAGTACCTCACGGTGGAGATGGTATCGTACATAGTGTGCGTGTCTTCAAACGTAGTGAAGGTCACGATTTACCTCCAGGGGTAAATGAAACGGTAAAAGTATACATTGTTCAAAAACGTAAAATCTCTGAAGGGGATAAAATGGCCGGACGTCACGGTAACAAAGGGGTTATCTCTAAAATCTTACCGATTGAAGATATGCCATATATGCCAGATGGAACTCCAGTTGACATTATGTTAAATCCATTCGGGGTACCTTCACGTATGAACATTGGACAAGTTCTTGAGATCCACTTAGGATTCGCAGCTAAGAAATTAGGTGTAAAATTCTCAACTCCAGTATTCGATGGAATCGATAACGAAGAGTTAAGTGGAATCATGGATGAAGCGAGTATGACTAAAGATGGTAAATCTGTACTATACGATGGACGTACAGGGGAACCATTTGATGAAAGAATTTCTGTTGGGGTTATGTATATGATTAAGCTTGCCCACATGGTTGATGACAAGCTACATGCACGTGCAACAGGACCTTACTCATTAGTAACGCAACAACCTCTTGGAGGGAAAGCGCAAAATGGTGGTCAAAGATTTGGGGAAATGGAAGTTTGGGCTCTTGAAGCATATGGAGCAGCACACACATTACAAGAAATCTTGACAATCAAATCAGATGATATCCAAGGACGTACAAAAACGTATGAAGCGATCATCAAAGGTAAAGATATTCCTGAAGCTGGTATTCCTGAATCATTCAGAGTACTTGTTCACGAATTACAAGCCTTAGCTATCGATGTAAAAATGTTTGATGACAATGGGGAATTGGTAGACATCAATAACCAAGAAGAACAAGCACCTAAAGATAGTAGACAAGAAGCCAACAATGCTGATGCAACAATTGCTCAACTTGATGATGAACTTGCAAATGTACACATTGATGATGAAGAACAATTAGTTGAAGCAGAAGAAGAAATGGCAGCCGAGGATCATGATCACTCGGATGAAGTAAAAGAAGAAATTAGCGATAGTGGGCTTGAAGCTTTACTAGACGTGATTGAATAGGAGGCTAAAAGATGAGTGTAAATAAATTTTCGTCAATTCAGATTAATTTAGCATCTCCTGAAAGAATCTTAGAATGGTCTTACGGAGAAGTAAAAAAACCAGAAACAATTAACTACCGTTCACAAAAACCAGAACGTGATGGATTGTTCTGTGAGAAAATCTTCGGACCAAGCAAAGACTGGGAATGTTACTGTGGTAAATACAAAAAAGTACGTTACAAAGGTGTAGTTTGTGATCGTTGTGGAGTTGAAGTAACAAAGTCTAGCGTTCGTCGTGAACGTATGGGACATATTTCTTTAGCTGCACCAGTTGCACACATTTGGTACTTGCGTGGAATCCCTAGTCGTATGGGGCTGTTACTTGATGTAACACCTAAACAACTTGAAGAAGTAGTTTACTTCGTATCTTGGATTGTAACGGATCCAAAAGATACAAAGCTAGAATACAAAAAAGTTCTTTCGGAAAGAGAATATCGTGAAAACGTGGCACTGTATGGTGCTGGGGCGTTTGAAGCAAAAACCGGAGCTGAAGCAGTAAAAGTATTGCTTGAGCAAGTGGATGTTGAAAAAGAATACAAGGCAATCCAAGATGCACTTGACGGTGCACAAGGAGAAAAACGTAACAAACTAATCAAACGTTTGGATACAGTTAATGCATTTAGAAATTCTGATAACAACCCTGAGTGGATGATACTAACTGAATTACCAGTTATCCCACCTGATTTACGTCCAATGTTACAACTAGATGGTGGACGTTTCGCAACAAGTGATCTTAACGACCTTTACCGTCGTGTAATTACGCGTAACAACCGTCTAAAAAAATTATTGGAACTTGGAACACCTGCAATTATCGTGCAAAACGAAAAACGTATGTTACAAGAAGCTGTTGATGCTTTAATTGACAACGGACGTCGTAGTAAACCAATTACAGGAGCTGGAGGACGTGCATTAAAATCACTTTCTCACTCATTAAAGGGGAAACAAGGTCGTTTCCGTCAAAACTTACTTGGTAAACGTGTTGACTTCTCAGGACGTTCAGTTATCGCGGTAGGTCCAGACTTGAAAATGTACCAATGTGGTATCCCTCGTGAGATGGCTATCCAATTATTTAAACCATATGTTATTAATGAAATCGTTAACCGCGAAATCGCTAGTAACCATAAAACTGCTGAAAAATTAATCGACAAAGGTGACCCAAGAATTTGGGACATCGTTGAAGATGTAATTGAAGGACACCCAGTTCTATTGAACCGTGCCCCTACACTTCACCGTCTTGGTATTCAAGCATACCTACCAAAACTTGTAGAAGGTAGAGCAATCCGTCTTCACCCTCTAGTTTGTCCTGCATTCAACGCGGACTTCGATGGTGACCAAATGGCGGTCCACGTTCCATTAAGTGAAGAAGCAAGAGCTGAAGCATATGTATTAATGCTAGGTTCTAACAACATCCTTGGTCCAAAAGATGGAAAACCTATCGTTACACCATCACAAGACATGGTACTTGGTAACTTCTACTTAACAATGGAAGAAACAAAAGAAGAATTCTATGCAGAAAGTGCAGAATATAGAGCACTAGGTTGTGATAATGAAGCTGATAAATGGCAAGCGTATGGTGACAATGAAGGTCATGCTTACAACAACATCAATGAAGTTATGATGGCATATGAAGCAAACCAAGTGCACTTACATACACGTATTGCGCTTCACGGTCGTTCTTTACAAAAAGATGGATTTACAGAAGAACAAAACAACTCATACTTGGTAACAACTGTTGGTAAAGTTATCTTTAACAACATCTTGCCAAAAGACTTCCCTTACATTAACGAAGTAAGTGAAGAAAACTTCGTTGCAACTCCAGACAAATACTTCTTCCCAATGGGAACAAATATGCCTGAAGTAATCGCTGGGTTAGAACCAGTTGATGCAATGAAGAAAAAGGATTTAGGACTTGTTATCGGTCAAGTGTTTAAACGTTACTCGACGGTTGAAACAAGTGAAATTCTTGATGAAATCAAAAACAATGGATTCAAATATTCTACAGTTGCGGGTATTACAGTATCACTAGCGGATATTGAAGTTGCCCCTAACAAGAAAAAATACGTTGATTACGGTCGAGAAAAAGCAGCAGTGCTTATGGAATATCGTAAAAAAGGTAAACTTACTATGCAAGAATGGGAACGTCTACTTAACAAACTATGGGATGACGTGAAAAAAGACATTCTGATTGAGTTCAAAGCGGCAATTGCTCGTAAAAACCCAATCAACATGATGGCGACTTCAGGAGCCCGTGGTAATGACAGTAACTTTACGCAACTTGCTGGTATGCGTGGATTGATGGCACGTCCATCACAATCGAAGTCAGCTTCAGGTTACCAACCAGGAGTTATTGAGGTACCTATTTATTCTTCATTCCGTGAAGGACTAAACGTATCTGAGTTCTTTACTTCTACCCATGGGGTACGTAAAGGTCTTACCGATACAGCCTTGAAAACAGCCGAGTCAGGATACTTAACACGTCGTTTAGTTGACGTTGCACAAGATGTTGTTGTGCGTGAAGATGACTGTGGAACTGACCGTGGTTACCTTGTAGAAGAAATTCGTGACCGTAAACAAGACACAAAAATCGAATCACTATTTGACCGTCTTGTTGGTCGTTATACAAAAGATGCAATCTATCATCCTGAAACAAATGCATTGATTATTGATGCTGGAGAATTCATGGATGAAGATATAGCACAAGAAATCGTTGATGCTGGTGTAAAACAAGTGTACATCCGTTCAGCATTCACTTGTCAAACCGTTCACGGTGTATGTAAAAAATGTTACGGACGTAATATGGCGACTGGTGAAGTTGTTGAAGTTGGAGAATCTGTTGGTACAATGGCAGCACAATCCATTGGGGAACCAGGTACCCAACTTACCATGCGTACATTCCACACCGGTGGGGTTGCTGGTGGTGGAGATATCACCCAAGGGTTACCTCGTGTAGAGGAACTATTTGAAGCTCGTTCACCAAAAGGTGCTGCAGTTCTAGCGAAAATTACTGGAGATATTGTTGAAATTAAACAACTTGAAGGTATCGGTGGAATTGAAGTAACTATTGCAAACGAAACAGAATCAATTGTTCATAAAGTTGGTCCAACACAAACACTTCGTGCTTGGTTAATTGAAAAACCAGCATCTAAGAAGGAACGCGACCAAATTGAGAAGAACTTAAAAGTGGGACATGCAGTTCCTTGGCGTTTAACTGCAGGTGATAAAATCACTGAAGGTCAAGTAGCACCAAAAGAACTTCTTGAAGTAGCTGGAGTACAAGACGTACAACAATACATTCTGAAAGAAGTTAAAAAGGTATATGCAAGTCAAGGTATCGATATTTCCGATAAACATATCGAGATCATGATTCGCCAAATGTTACGTCGTGTGGAAATTATCGAAGGTAATGACACAGGCTTAATCGCTGGTGAAAAAATCTCATTAACGAAGATTACAAAAATTAACCGTGATGTATTATTGTCAGGAAAACGCCCTGCGGTGTTTAGACCAACACTACTTGGTATTTCAAAAGCATCTGTACAAACAGATTCATTCCTATCAGCTGCATCATTCCAGGAAACAACAAAAGTATTAACGGATGCTGCAATTAACGGTAGCCGTGACCACTTAGTTGGATTAAAGGAAAATGTAATCATTGGGAAAATGATTCCTGCGGGAACAGGTCTTGATGTAGATCGTGAATCAACTCGCTTAATTAATGAAAAAGCAGAAGAATTACGTGCAAAACGTATCGCTGCTAATACAAAAGAAAGCGATGAAGAAGATAAGCTATTGAGCTTTGTGCCAAAAGAACTTTTGGAAAAAGACTCAGAAGCAATCGATGCTGCAGTAGCTGAAGATGAATTAAGTATTCAAGAAGGCGAAACAGAATTATAGAATGAAAGTGGAGTTCGAAAGGACTCTGCTTTTTTTGCGCGTTGATTGAATAAACAGATGTAGATATGATGTAAATGTGTGTGCTCTACTAAAATACGTTTACACAAAAGGAAATTATGTTTAGAGTTAATGAAGTATGTAAAGAACACAATATACATGGCCGCTACCAAAAGTAAGTTTGTATATTGCGATAGTATGTATGCTTGTTTCGGTATGTACGTTAGGTTTTGGTGTTTTCCAAAAAAAACAATGCAGGAAAAGCTGAAAGGGTAGTTCAACTGGATATATTTACAGAAAGATACAATGAATCAGATTATGCAAGTTCACTTGATTTACCTAAGTTTGAATCATATGCAATAGAAGATGATGGTGAAGGAATTGAGTGTTATTATGATAATGGTATCAATTATTTATAGCACTTGCAGTCATTACATTCTAGAAATCAGATAAGAAAAGCGCGACTTGGATAAGAGAATTGTCCATCCGCGCATTTTTTGAAAAAATCGTTGACAAGATACACTAGATTGTTATATTATGAACAGGCTAGTGGGTTCCAGTGATGGAACATTTATTATGCCAAAGGATGGCACACCCGGAAATGTGTGCTTAGATTTGAAAGGAGAAATTATGCCTACTATTAACCAATTAGTAAGAAAAGGTCGTCAAGACAAAGTTTGGGTTACAAAATCACCTGCTTTAAACAGAGGTTACAACTCTTTACGTTCTCGTCCAACAAAACAAGCTGCACCACAAAAACGTGGAGTATGTACTCGTGTTGGTACAATGACGCCAAAGAAACCAAACTCTGCATTACGTAAATATGCTCGTGTTCGTTTATCAAACGGAATGGAAGTAACTGCGTACATCGGTGGAATCGGACATAACCTTCAAGAACACAGTGTTGTTCTTATTCGTGGAGGACGTGTTAAGGATTTACCAGGGGTACGTTACCACATCGTTCGTGGAACACTTGACTGTGCTGGAGTTAATGACCGTAATCAATCAAGATCTTTATACGGTACGAAAAAACCAAAAGCGAAATAGTCGCAAACTAAGAAGAAGGAGGAAATACTATGCCTAGAAAAGGACATGTCCCTAAACGTGATGTATTGGTCGATCCAATTTACAACTCGAAATTAGTTACTCGCTTAATTAATAAGATCATGGTAGATGGGAAAAGAGGAGTTGCTCAAACAATTCTTTATAATGCATTCGATATTATCGAAGTAAAAACAGAAAAGAAACCAATGGAAGTATTTGAAGCTGCGTTAGAAAACGTTATGCCTATGTTAGAACTTAAAGCACGTCGTGTTGGGGGATCTAACTACCAAGTACCAGTTGAAGTTTCTGCTGAAAGACGTTTAACATTAGGGCTTCGTTGGATCGTAAACTATGCTCGTTTACGTAACGAAAAAACAATGGAACAAAGATTAGCTGCTGAAATTATGGATGCAGCTGCAGGAAATGGAGCTTCAGTTAAGAAACGCGAAGATATCCACAAAATGGCAGAAGCAAACAAAATGTTTGCTCACTACCGTTGGTAGGAGGTTATTTATATGGCTCGCGAATTTAGTCTACAAAACACTCGTAACATCGGTATCATGGCTCACATCGATGCTGGGAAAACAACTTGTACAGAACGTATTTTGTACTATACAGGGGTAAACCACAAAATTGGAGAAACTCACGATGGAGCTTCTACAATGGACTGGATGGAACAAGAAAAAGAACGTGGGATCACAATTACTAGTGCGGCTACTACAGCTCACTGGAAAGGTCACCGTATTAACATTATCGATACTCCGGGTCACGTTGACTTCACTGTAGAAGTTGAACGTTCACTACGTGTATTAGATGGTGCTGTAACTGTTCTTGATGCAAAAGCTGGGGTTGAACCTCAAACAGAAACTGTTTGGCGTCAAGCAACAACTTATGGAGTTCCTCGTATTGTATTCTGTAACAAAATGGATGCAACAGGGGCAGACTTCGAAATGAGTGTAAACACAATTAAGGATCGTTTAGGAGCAAAAACTGCACCTATCCAATTCCCAATTGGAGCAGAAGCTAACTTCACAGGTATCATTGATATCGTTGAATTAAAAGCTTACAACTACACAAATGACTTAGGAACTGATATTGAAGAAATTGAAATTCCTGCTGACTTAAAAGACAAATGTGAAGCATTACACCAAGAATTAGTAGAAACAGTTGCTGACTTTGATGATGACATGATGATGATGGTTCTTGAAGGAGAACAACCATCTCTTGAACAATTAAAAGAAGCAATCCGTAAAGCTACAATTACTGGAGAATTCTTCCCAGTATTATGTGGATCTGCATACAAAAACAAAGGGGTACAATTACTTCTTGATGCAGTTCTTGCTTACTTACCTTCACCAGTTGATGTACCTGCAATTACAGGAACAACTCCTGACGGTGAAGAACAAGTACGTGAATCAAGTGATGATGCACCATTTAGTGCATTAGCATTTAAAATCGCTGTTGACCCATTCGTAGGTAAATTATCTTACTTCCGTGTGTACTCAGGAACAGCAAAAAGTGGAACTTACGTATTGAATGCAACGAAGGGTAAAAAAGAACGTTTCGGACGTATTCTTCAAATGCACTCAAATGAACGTAAAGAAATCTCTGAAGTTTACGCTGGAGATATCGCTGCAGCTGTTGGTCTTAAAGATACAACAACTGGAGATACACTATGTGCTGAAAACGCAGCAATCGTTCTTGAATCAATGGTCTTCCCAGAACCAGTTATCCGTGTTGCGGTAGAACCTAAATCAAAAGGTGACCAAGACAAAATGGGACTTGCACTTGCAAAACTTGCTGAAGAAGATCCAACATTCAAAACATACACTGATGATGAAACGGGACAAACAATCATCGCTGGAGTTGGGGAATTACACCTTGACATCATCGTTGACCGTATGAAACGTGAGTTTAAAGTAGAAGCAAACATTGGGGCACCTCAAGTTGCTTACCGTGAAACAATCCGCAAAGAAGCAGAATGTGAAGGGAAATACATTAAACAATCAGGTGGACGTGGACAATATGGACACGTTTGGATTCGCTTTGCACCAAACCCTGACCAAGGATTTGAGTTCGAAGATAAAACAGTTGGTGGATCTGTACCAAGAGAATACATCAAAGCTGTTGGTGAAGGGGTTGAAGCTGCTTTACATAACGGTATGTTAGCTGGATATGAAGTTATTGACTTGAAAGCAACATTATTTGATGGATCTTACCACGATGTCGATTCAAGTGAAATGGCATATAAGATTGCTGCATCTATGGCGCTTAAAGAAGCTGCTAAGAAATGTGATCCTGTCTTACTTGAACCAATCATGGAAGTTGAAGTTACAGCACCATCTGAGTACCTTGGATCAGTTATGGGAGACGTTAGTTCTCGTCGTGGTATGATCGATGGTCAAGAAGAAAGAGGAAATGCGATCTCAGTTAAAGCAAGTATTCCACTTTCTGAAATGTTTGGATACGTTACAGACTTACGTGGATTTACACAAGGTCGTGGTAACTATTCAATGAAGTTTGCTCGCTATGCTGAAGTACCAAAAAGCATTAGTGAAAAAATCATGAAAGAACGCGCTGCTGCGTAGTCTTTCATACAATTGATTTATTGTTTTAACATATTGCTTTTCTTAGTAACATGATTTAAAATGATAAAGGATAACGAAAATTCGATATTTTAAAATGTACTTAAAATTAGGAGGAAATGAAAGATGTCTAAACAAAAGTTCGATAGATCGAAAACTCACGTTAATATTGGAACAATTGGTCACGTTGACCACGGAAAAACAACATTAACTGCTGCTATTACAAACGTATTAGCAAAAACAGGAAACGCTGAAGCACAAGCTTACGACCAAATTGATGGAGCGCCTGAAGAAAAAGAACGTGGAATTACAATTAACACGGCTCACGTTGAGTACCAAACAGCTAACCGTCACTACGCACACGTTGACTGTCCAGGTCACGCCGACTACGTAAAAAACATGATTACAGGGGCTGCACAAATGGATGGAGCAATCTTAGTTGTTGCTGCTACTGATGGGCCTATGCCTCAAACTCGTGAACACATCCTTCTTGCTAACCAAGTTGGTGTAGAAAAAATTGTTGTGTTCTTAAACAAATGTGACATGGTTGATGATGATGAATTAGTTGACCTTGTTGAAATGGAAGTTCGTGAATTATTAAGCGAATACAACTTCGATGGAGATAACGCACCAGTTATCCGTGGATCAGCAAAAGGTGCATTAGATGGTGATGAAGCATGGGTTGGTAAAATTACTGAACTTATGGATGCAGTAGATGCATACGTACCAGATCCAGCACGTGAAACTGACAAACCATTCCTTATGTCAGTAGAAGATGTTTTCACAATCACAGGTCGTGGTACAGTTGCTACTGGACGTGTTGAACGTGGACAATTAAACATCAACGAAGAAGTTGAAATCGTTGGTATTAAAGACACTAAGAAAACAGTTGTTACTGGAATCGAAATGTTCCGTAAACTTCTTGACTTCGCTGAAGCAGGAGATAACATTGGAGCATTATTACGTGGGGTTAACCGTGACGAAATCGTTCGTGGACAAATCCTTTGTAAACCTGGAAGTGTAACTCCTCACACTACTTTTAAAGCACAAGTATATGTACTTTCAAAAGAAGAAGGTGGACGTCACACACCATTCGTTTCTAACTACCGTCCTCAATTCTACTTCCGTACTACAGATGTTACTGGAGTAATCACATTACCAGAAGGAACTGAAATGGTTATGCCTGGTGATAACGTAGAAATGCACGTAGAACTTATTGCGCCAATCGCGATCGAACAAGGAACTAAATTCTCAATTCGTGAAGGTGGACGTACAGTAGGTGCTGGAAACGTTACTGAAATTATTAAATAATTTTAGTTTTATCACAAAACTTAAAAAGTCGCGCAAGCGGCTTTTTTTCTGTATGGAATGCTAAAAATATTTCGTATTTGCATATTTTTCGCTATAATAAAACGTAGAGGGAACGAAAATGAAACAAAAATGGATACTGTGTGTGGTGTGTGCATTACTTGTCATGATTACAGGGTGTGACAAAGGAAGAGAAGAGCACTATACGAAAGAAGAAGCACTGTCATATTTAAAAGATGCATATGACGAAACATTTACATATGTAAGTGAAGATAAAGTAAATAATGAAATCATCTATACCTTCACACCAGAGAAACGTAAAAACTTACAAGTACAAGTCACAAGTCATAAGGCAAGTGGTGGACTATTTGGTTGTGCAGGAAGTGGCTGTGAATACATTTTGGATGATGACTATAAAGATGTAAGTATAAAATGGGAACTTGAACAGCAAAAACAAAACTTGTTAAGTGAACAAGCATATGTAGATGAATCAAATACATCTATCTATATGATGTATACTGCATATCATGAAATTGAATATAATGTGGATCGTGCCAAGGATATTTATACACAAGTAAATGAAGGTCTACCTAAGGGAGCAAATATTCCTGTAAAACTGCAATATGAAAAGGATGCATTCAAACATCTATTTCCTGATGTGTATATTATGCGTGAAGATTTAGATACAAAAATAACAAGTGAAGAAATGCAAACTGCATATGTGCAAAAAATCGTGCAATATCGTTTGGAAGATACAAGTATTCCAAATTCGAAGTTAAGTGAAGCAAGAGATAAAACTCAAGAAGTTCACATTCAATATCATGATTCATATAAACGATATACACTAAGTGGATCTAAAGATGTCACGTATGGGATACTATTTGAAATCTTTCAAGAAATTGAGTATAACGAACATTTAGGTTATGGAATTGCAGGAACAAATCAAGATTATACGATTACGTATAATGGCGATATATATCATTTTAGTTATGATTTTTACGATAAAGATGGAAGCTACTATCTAGAAAATGATGTGAAGATACCTACCAATGATTTTACAGTGAATAAAGTTGCAGGAATTAGCATATCTTCATTAACTGATAATGTTTGTATCATAAATGATGCTGGTGGAAAAACAAGTATCTGCTTTGATCAAAAAGATCAACAATATGTCCTAAAAGTTGGTAGCAATATTACAACTGCTTATCATTTTGTTGCTGGACTAGATTATGTAATCGAATATCCAAGTAACTGTTCAGGTATATGTCTAGATAAAGATAAGGAAAACTACAAGAAATATCAAAAACTTGAAAAAGATTTTGGTTCTTCACTTGTATCGTATACAGTTTATGAAATTGGTGGAAATACCTATATCATCGATGATGAATTCGCAGATAAAAAAGGTCTCTACTATTTAATGTCATTAAGTTAAGAATCCATTAACCAAGCAAAATTCATCGATGAAGTGAATTTTGCTTGGTTTTTTGTTATCTTCAGAAAGTTGTGATA